>NZ_JAGGLG010000028.1 GCF_017874315.1 Symbiobacterium terraclitae
CCGCACTCACCCGCCGGCAATTTATACTTGCACTTACATTGTAACGCAAAATCCGGGCGCCCGCGAGGGGTCTCCCGGATTTTGTCTACAGCCTGTGGGCTGTGAGCCCGGCGAGTGCCGGGCTCACAGCCCTTCTCCGCGTTGCGGCCGTCACTGTACGTCGTACTTGCGCAGCAGGTCGTCGAGGGCCTCCCGCATGAGCACGGACTCCTTCTTCTTCAGCAGTTCTGCCAGCTTCTTCAGGCGGGCCAACTGAGAGGTGGTGTAGTAGCAGGAGCGGAGCACCATCTCCTCCCGGGAGGGCAGGCCCACGGCGTTGCGCCCGTTCTCCTTGGCCTGGTACAGGGCCTGATCCGCCTGCTGGGTCAGCCCGTTGAGATCCCGGGCGTCCCGGGGGGCGTTGGCTACGCCGATGCTGATGGTCGGGCAGAGTTCCGGGAACTGCTCAGCCGCCCGGGCGGCAAACTCGCCGCGCAGCGCCTCCATCAGCAGGAAGGCGCGCTCCAGCCCGGTGTCCGGCATGACCACGGCGAACTCGTCGCCGCCGATGCGGCCCACCGTCCACCCGTGGGCCTTTGCGTTCTCAGCGAGCGTCCGGCAGAGGAGCTCGATCAGCCGGTCGCCGCTCTCCCGGCCCAGCCGGGCGTTGACCTCCCCGAACCCGTCCAGGTCCAGCGAGGCCAGGGAGACCGTCGCCTCGGCCTCAAGCGCGCGGTTCAGGGCTTCCCGGAACGGGCGGCGGTCAAGGATATCCGGATAGCTATCGATCACGACACATACCCCCATATATATATCGCTATATATACATTGAGTGGCTTGCTTGGAACTGTCAAGACCAGAATGGCGGGAATCTTCGGCGCACTGGTGCAACCGGCCGCCCGTCCCGCCTGACCCGGGGGCACGCGGAAAGCCCCGTGAGCCTGTGCGCTCCCGGGGCTTCGCTGCGGGACCCATCGATCCGCAGGCTATCCGCCGCCCCGCATGGCCCGCAGGCGGAGGCCCTTCTCCACCGCCCTGACCGCGTCCGGCTCACCCTCACAGTCGACGATCACCCGCGGCCAGACGATCCGGAAGGCCCGGTGCTCGCTCACCGTCAGCCGTGCGGTCCAGCCCGGGCCGGCCACGCTCCCGTCCGGCCGGGGGACGCCGCCCAGCGCCTCCAGATAGCTCCGGATCTGCTGCTCCGTGCTGCCCCGCAGGTCCAGCGTCACGCGCTCCACGCTCCACCCCTCCCGCCGGTGCCGGATACCACCACCCCGTTCTCCCTCCGGGTCGCCTGCTCCTGCCAGGGGAGCGAAGCGGCCTTCCTCCGCCGCACGGCGCGGCCGACGATGTGCGAAGAATGTATTTTTTAACCTTAAGCTGCTTTGCGGGGGAGGAAGGGTGTCGTTGAAGCAGAAAAGATAGAGAACCGGAGGCGATGGGGGGGAAGCGTGACCATGCGACAGAAAGCATATGCCCTGATCGTGGAGAACGGGCGCCTGCTGCTGGTCCGGTACTACTACCCCAAGGAGAACGCCTGGTACTGGAATTTCCCCGGGGGTACGGTGGAGCCGGGCGAGACCCTGGAAGAGGCCCTGCGGAGAGAGCTGATGGAGGAGTGCTCCGTGGAGGTGGAGGTCGGCCCCATGGTCCTCCGCGAGGCGCCGCCCGGCCGGGACTACGTCCGGCACTTCTTCCGGTGCCGCATCAAGAGCGGCCGGCCGAAGGTGGGTGCAGACCCGGCGACCAACGACTCCATCGGCGCGCTGGCATGGGTTGACCTGACCGACCCGGGAGCCTGTGGGGGCTGGGGTCGGCGGAACCTGCCGCAGGTGGCCAGGGTGCTGGGCTTCACGCCCCGCCGGCGGAGCCGGCTGCCCCTGCCGGTGCCGAAGCGGGCGGCGCAGAAGTAGCGGGAGAGGGCGTTGCGGAGGAGGGAGCACGCGGTGTCGGTCCAGGTGTTCGGTGCCCGCCCGTGGGCGAAGTGGGTACTGGCCGGGCTGGCCGCGCTGATGGTCCTGCAGCACTACGCACTGTGGGAGCTGGACGGGAGAGAGGTAGAACCGTTCAACATCATCATGTTTCTGGGCGTGGCGGGGCTGCTGAGCGACAACGGCCGCTGCACGGTTCTGGCCGGGCCGGTGCTCCGCCTGGTGCGGGGCCTGTGGACGAACTTGATCCCCCTGGCCACCGCCGAGGTGAAGGGGCTGAGGACCGGCTGGCAGATTCGCTGGGCAGACGGCCGCAATGTACGGCGGCTCTCACTGGTCACCGCCCCGGAGTTCCGCGAGGCGGTCGAAAGGGCGGTGGAGCAGGCCAGGACGGCCCCTCCCGGTTCGGTGCCGCGGACGGTACAGGAGGCAAGGCAGGCCGTGCCGCTGTTCCTGCGCACGGCCGCCTGGGAGCGTTCCCTGGCTCTCCAGCTGTCGCTTGTGGCGCTGGCACTCCTCGCCATCTGGCTTGATCATCCGGTGTTCCTGCTTGGGGCGCCGGTCATCATCTGGCTTCAGGACCGCGTTCTCTCCGGTACGACCCTGGTGCTGTGCGATGGCACCCTATGGTTTCTCGGGGAGGGAGGGCCGGTTTACCAGATCCCGCTGTCGTCCGTCCGCTCGGTCGAGCCGCGGGGACGGCGGCGGGTCCTGCTGGAGCTGGATGACCTGGAGTATCCCGTGTTGAAGCTGGCCCGGTACTACGAGGGTGTGGATGTCCTCGTGCAGCTGCAGAAGGCCCTCGCGGGCGAGCCGCTCTTCACCCGTCAGGCCGGTGCGGAGCGGGCAGACCACGCCGGAGGGCTGCAGGGTGAGGACGGTCCCCTCCGTTGCGCCCTCTGCGGGCGGCCCGAACCCGGAAGCCGGGCCACGGGTGGCGTACACATCTGCGAGCGGTGCCAGCACAGGGCCCGCTACGAGGCGCAGGAAGCAGGCCACGGCCTGCAGGGCAGGGAGCCGCAGCCCATGTGAGGGCGGCGGCTCCCTCTTGCATACACATGCATTCCGTAGTATTATTATGCAATCATACCGCGGGAGGCGGGATCGTTGAACCAGATGGCGCTGGACAAGGCCGCGGTGCTGGCCGAGGCGCTGCCGTACATCCGACAGTTCTCGGGCAAGACGGTGGTCATCAAATACGGCGGTGCGGCCATGGCCGCGGCGGACCTGAAGGCCGCCGTCATGCAGGACATCGCCCTGATGAAGTACGTGGGGATGCACCCCATCGTGGTCCACGGCGGGGGGCCGGAGGTCTCCGGCATGGCGAAGCAGATGGGCATCGAGCCCCGGTTCGTCGACGGCCTCAGGGTCACCGACGCAGCCACGATGGCCATCGCCCAGATGGTGCTGGTGGGCAAGACCAACCGCGAGATCGTCACCCACCTGGTCGAGCAGGGCGTGAAGGCGGTGGGCCTGTCGGGACAGGACGGCGGCCTGATCCGGGCCGTCCGGCACCTGCACCGCTCCCGGACCGGCGAGATGGTGGACCTGGGCTTCGTCGGCGACGTCGCCGCCGTCGACACCGCGGTGCTGGAGACCCTGACCGCGGCCGGGTACGTGCCGGTGATCGCTCCCATCGGCCTCGGGCCGGGGGGCCAGCCGTACAACATCAACGCCGACACGGTGGCCGGTGCCATCGCGGCGGCGCTGAAGGCGGAGAAGCTGGTGCTGCTCACCGACGTGGAGGGCGTCCGGGCCGACAAGGACGACCCCGGGAGCCTCCTGAGCCGGGTGACGGCGCAGGAGGTGCAGGGCTGGATCGCCCGCGGCAAGCTGGAGGGCGGGATGATCCCCAAGCTGCAGTGCTGCATCACCGCCCTGGAGGGCGGGGTCAACCGGGTGCACATCATCGACGGCCGGGTGCCCCACAGCCTGCTCCTCGAGATCTTCACCGACGAGGGCGTGGGCACGATGGTGATCAAGTAGCGCAGGCCGATGGGAGAGGAGTGAACGGCGGGCATGAATGGAACGCAGAGCGCAGCGCTGATGGCCCGGGCCGATGCGTACCTCATGAACACCTACGGGCGCTATCCGATCGCCCTGGTGCGGGGCGAGGGCGTGCGGTGCTGGGACGCGGACGGCAAGGAGTACCTGGACTTCCTCGGGGGCATCGCGGTCAACGTGCTGGGCCACGCCCATCCTGCGGTGGTTGCGGCGATCACGGCCCAGGCGTCAGCCCTCATCCACTGCTCCAACCTGTACTACAGCGCGCCGATGGCCGAGCTGGCTGAACTCCTTACCCACAACGGCGGGCTCGACCGGGTCTTCCTGTGTAACTCGGGCGCCGAGGCCAACGAGGGTGCGATCAAGCTGGCGCGCAAGTACCAGTGGCGCCGCGGGTTCACCGCGAAGAACCGGATCGTCTCGCTCACCCACTCCTTCCATGGCCGCACCCTGGCCACCGTCACGGCCACGGCCAAGCCGGCGATCCAGGAGGGGTTCGGCCCGCTGCCGGAGGGCTTCGACTACGCGGAGGCCGGCGACGTGGCAGCGCTCAAGGCCGCGGTGACGGACCGGACCGCGGCGGTCATCGTGGAGCCCGTCCAGGGCGAGGGCGGCGTGATGCCGCTCTCCCGGGAGTTCCTGCAGGCGGCGCGGGCCGTCTGCGACGAGCACGGGGCCCTGCTGATCTTCGACGAGATCCAGTGCGGCATGGGCCGGGTGGGCAGCCTCTTCGCCTACCAGGCTTTCGGGGTGAGGCCCGACGTGATCACGCTGGCCAAGGGGCTCGGCGGCGGCGTGCCCATCGGCGCCGTGTGCGCCACGGCGGAGGCGGCCTCCGGTTTCGCCCCGGGCGACCACGGCTCCACCTTCGGCGGCAACCCGCTGGCCTGCGCAGCCGCGGTGGCCACGCTGAGGACCATGCTGGCGGAGGACCTGCCGGCCCGGGCGAGGGCGATGGGCGAGTACCTGCTGGCCGGGCTGAGGCGGCTGCAGGCCAAGTACCCGGGACTGGTGAAGGCCGTCCGGGGCATGGGGCTGATGCTCGGGATGGAGCTTGCGCAGCCCGCTGCCCCGGTGCTGGCGAAGTGCCACGAACTCGGGCTGCTGGTCAACGTGACCGCCGGCACCGTGGTACGGCTGCTGCCGCCCTACATCATCACCGAGGCGGACGCCGACCGGGCCCTGGAGATCCTGGACCAGGCGCTGGCGGCGGCGGGAGCGGCGGCGTAGGTGGGCAGTGGTCGGGTAGAATGGTACGGGCCCGGTTGCGCATACCGGGCCGGCGGCCGCTGATAGATATCACAGGGGGACCTGCTGGCAAGTTCGCAGGTCCCCCTGCGCTTGCCGGCGGGGAGGCAGGGGCAGGTACTGTCCCCCGGCGGATCCAGCGCCTCCCACGTCTTGGCCATGCATCCGGGTATCCGGCGCTCGCACGCCTTGCCAACCCTCCTGCGGGCCTGGCGCTCCCATGCCTGCCATCCCCCCGCAGGTCCTGCCCCCGCAAACCTCGCCGATCCCCCTGCCTGCCCCATGTTCGTGCCAACCTTTGGAAGGAGTCCACTGCAAAGCATCGAAGACCAAAGTGTGCGCAATAGTGAAACCCGTAACAGCGAGGAGGCAGGGACGTGCACGCACGGCCGCGCATGCGCAGGAGGAGGAGCAGGGCCCGGCGGGCGCTGCTGATCGCGGTGGTGATCCTGGTCGCACTGGTGCTGGTGGGACTCGCGGCGATACCCCCGTACATCATGGGCCCGATGATCGACGGGCACGTGGACTTCACGCGGACCTATGCGGCAGAGGAGTTCGGCATCGCGGCCGAGCGGGTCGACCTCACCACCCAGGACGGCCTCCGCATCGCCGCCTACGAGGTGCGGCAGCCAAACCCCAAGGCCGTGCTCATCTTCCTCTCCGGCATCCAGAACCCGTCGGTCACGGCCTTCTTCGGCCACGCCCGGTGGCTGGGGGAGCACGGGTACGCCTCCCTGCTCGTCGAGATGCGTGCGCACGGCGAGAGCGAGGGCCAGCTGATCACCCTCGGGCACAGGGAGCACCTGGACGTCCGGGCGGCCGTGGACCACATCCGCACCAGCGGCGCGTACGACGGCGTGCCCATCGTCGTCTACGGCCTCTCCATGGGCGGCGCCACCGCCATCAACGCGGCGGGCGAGATCCCCGAGATCGCAGGCGTGATCAGCATGTCGGCCTTCTCGTCGTGGCCAGACGTGTTCGCGGACAACATGCGCCTCCAGGGGGCGCCCTCCTGGCTGGCCGAGGCGGAGAGGCCGTTCGTGGCGGCCTACACCGCGCTCAAGTCCGGCCTCGCCACCGCGGGCGTCACGCCTCTCCGGGAGATCGCGAAGCTGGGCGAGCGGCCGGCGCTCCTCATCCACTCCACGGGCGACAGCCAGGTGCCCTTCGCCAGCTTCGAGCGGCTGGTGGCCAACGCCCCGGGGCACGTGGAGACCTGGGTGGTCGACGGCGACCGCCACCTCATCATCGACGACTACGAGCGCCCCGAGCGCGATGGCGCGTATGCCGCGACGATCCTGGGCTTCCTGGAGCGCCACTGGGGTGGTGAATAGCGCCTCCGCGGCGGTAGGCCATGCGGTATCGGAGGGGACCTGCGAGCGTGTTCGCAGGTCCCCTCACAGCGTTCATGCAGTTGCCACAAATCGACTACGCCTCGTCTTCAGCCTCCGTCGTCGCCGCCACGGGCACCGGCTCGGGCTCCGGCACCTCCGCGGTGATCTCGGCCACCTTGGTGTCGAGGCCCGGGATCTTCTTCATCAGGTCCTGGATCGAGAGGCCGGTCAGCCCCTCCAGCACCGTCGGGGCGGTGGCCACCAGCTTGGCGATGTCGCCCATGAACTTGTTGACGCCCACCTCGGCCCCCTGGCCCTGGGAGAGGATCGTGACCTTGTCGATGCGGGACAGCGGCTCGGCGGCGGCCCGCATCAGCTCGGGCAGCACGGGCATCAGCTTGTCGAGGATGGCGGCCTGGCCGTACTCCTTGTACGCCTCGGCCTTGATGCGCATGGCCTCGGCCTCCGCCCGGCCCTTGGCCAGGATGACGTCGGCCTCGGCAAGGCCCTTCTGCTTCACGACCTCGGCCTCGGCCTCACCGGACATCCGGATGGCCTTCGCCTGGGCCTCGGCCTCGATCTCCATCTTGCGGGCCTGGGCCTGCGCCAGGGCCTCCTGCTTCTGCCGCTCGATCTCGGCCTGCTTCAGCACGGTGGCGATGAGCTCCTTCTCACGCCGCAGGATCTCGGCCTCCTGGACCTTGACCTGCTCCTGGCGCTCCACCTGCTGCACGCGGACCTGCTCGGCGATGACCTTCTGCTGCATCACGTTGGCCTCGATGTCGTAGGCCTTGTCGGCCGCGGCCTGGGCGCGCTTGGTCTCGGCCTCGAACGCCGCCCGCTTCAGGTTGAGGTCGCGCTGCGCCTCGGCCTGCTTGGCCAGCGACTCGGACTGGGCCAGGACGGTCTCCTGCTCGGCCTTCGCCTTGGCGATGGCCGCCTCGCGCATGGCCTCGGCCCGCTTGATCTCGGTGTCGCGCAGCGCTTCGGCCGCGGCGATCTCGGCGGCCCGCTTGATGCGCTCGGTATCCGGCCGGCCCATGTTGTTAATGTAATCATTCTTGTCCTTGATTTCCTTGACGGTGAAGGAGATGACCTCGAGGCCCATCTTGGCCATGTCGTCGGCCACGTTGGCCCGCATGCGGTCGGCCACCATCTCCGGCTCCTTGACGATCTGCTCGACCGTCAGCTGGCCGATGATGCCCCGCAGGTGGCCCTCCATCACCAGCTTCAGGATCTCGTGCTGCTCCTTGGTCGACTTGGAGAGGAACTGCTCGGCCGCCGTGAGGATCGAATCGGTGTCAGACTTGACCTTGATCTGCGCCACGGCCTCGACCGTGACGGAGACGCCCTGTACGGTGTAGAAGTCCTGCTGCGGTACGACGTCGAACGACATGAGCTCCAGCGAGAGCTCCTGCGCGGACTGGATCAGCGGCCACACGACCAGGCCGCCGCCCTTGGTGACGCGCGGACCGCCGAAGCCGTAGACGATGAGTGCCCGGTTGGGCGGAACCTTCCGGTACATCGAGGCCAGCAGGCCCAGGAGGAGCAGGATCCCGACGACGGTCAGGCCAGCGTAGATGAGAGGACCCATCCGATCTCAAACCCCCTTACTGTCGTTCCTGTTTCATGAACTCACGCCATGGCTGGACGTAGGCAACGCCCCGCTCATAGCGAAGGATCACGACCTCTTCGCCCTTCGGGATCGGGCGCCCGTCCACCGAGCGGGCCGCCGAGACCATGCGGGAGTTGTGCTGCTTGTAGACGATCTCGCCGGTACCGCCCTCCCGGATCGGCACCGTCAGCCTGCCGACGATGCCCGTGTAGCTGGTGGGCGGGAGGGGGCGCTCGCCCCGCACCAGGAAGCGCTGGAAGCGGTAGATCAGCCAGCCGGTGCCGAAGGCCCCGGCCGCGGCTCCGGCCAGGGAGAGCAGCAGGCCCGGCGCACCCAGCGAGGAGATCAGGTAGCCCACGCCGCCGAAGCCCATCAGCGCTGCGACGAGGGTCTGGAAGTTGATCGGCGAGATGGCCGTGGCCTTGCCGACGGCGCCGTCGTGGGCAGCCACCAGGTCCCCGCCGGCGGAGAGATCGCCGCCGGCAGAGAGGTCGCCCGCCGCCGCAAGGTCCCCGCCGTGGGAGACGTCGCCGGCGTCGCCACCCAGGTCCAGGAACCCGAGGACCGCGGAGACCAGCGTCAGGCCGAACCCAACGTAGAAAGTATAAAGGAAGACCGGGGTCACGAGGCCACACCTCCTCAGAAACGGCTGGTGCTGTCTCCGTCTATAAGACCCACGTGGGGTCGGGTTTGGTTCTGAATCAAGCCAGTCTCTTGGCACTTACGCTTGCCTCTTCCGAAAGGCCGTCGCCCGGTATGGCACGTTTCGGGGCAACGCCGCGCATCCTAACGGAGGACGCGCAGACTCACGGGGGAGGAAGTGCCATGTCGAAGATCGTGCTGGTCGGCTGCGGTCAGGTGGGGGCCACCTTCGCCTACACGGTGCTGCTCAAGGGGCTCACCAACGAGCTGGTCGTGATCGACAGCAACAAGGAAAAGGCGCTGGGCGACGTGCTGGACCTGAACCACGGCCTCATGCTCGCCCACCCGATGAAGATCGGCGTGGGCGACTACCCCGACTGCGCCGACGCCGACCTGATCGTCATCTCCGCCGGGGTCGCCCAGCGGCCGGGCGAGACCCGCATCGACCTCATGTCCCGGAACGTGGCCGTCTTCGACGAGATCATCTCCCAGGTCACCCGCTACAACCGGGACGGCATCCTGCTCATCGCGACCAACCCGGTGGACATCCTGACCCAGGTGGCCCTCAAGCTGTCCGGCTGGCCTGCGCACCGGGTCATCGGCTCGGGGACGCTGCTGGACAGTTCGCGCCTGCGGTACCTGATGGCCAGCCGGCTGGGCGTCGACCCGCGGTCGGTCCACGGCATGGTCATCGGGGAGCACGGCGACAGCGAGATCGCCGTCTGGTCGGCGGCCAGCGTGGGCGGGGTCCCGATCGACAGCCCCGAGGCCGGAGCGCGCTGGCACCTGTCGCCCGAGGAGCGGGCCGAGATCTACGAGGAGACCCGCACCGCCGCTTACCAGATCATCGCCGCCAAGGGGGCGACCTACTACGCCATCGCCCTCGCGCTGGCGCGCATCTGCGAGGCGGTCCTGCGGGACCAGAAGTCCATCCTGCCGGTCTCCACCTACCTGCAGGACTACCACGGCATCGACGGGCTCTGCCTGGGCGTTCCCGCCGTGGTGGGACGCCGGGGGGTCGAGGAGGTGGTCCGCATCCCGCTCACGGCCGAAGAGGAGCGGCAGCTGCAGGCCTCTGCCGCCAAGCTGCGCCAGTTCCTGGACGAGATCGGATTCTGAGCGCGCTTGCCAGAATATGCGAGATGGGTATTGCACAACGGCTCGATCTGCTATACTGTTATCTAGAATATTTCTCGCTGCCGGAGGTGAAAGCCATGACCCCGGCCAGGGACGAAATCGTCGATGTTCAGCAGGAGGATACCTTCACGGCGGGGCTGCGCGCTGCGGGTTTGAAGCTGACTTCCCAGCGCACCGCGATCTGCAAGGCACTGGCGGGCATGGCGGGTGAGATCCACCCCACCGTGCAGGAGATCTTCGAGGCGGCCCGCCGGTACCACCCTGGCGTCAGCCTGGCCACGGTCTACAACACGCTCGCGGTCCTGAAGGAGCGCGGGCTGCTCTACGAGCTCGGGCCGGATGCGACCGGCGCCGTCCACTACGAACTGGACGTCGATACACACATCAACGTCGTCTGCATCCGCTGCAAGAACGTGATCGACCTGCCGCACGTCTCCACGGGCATGGAGGAGACGGTGGCCCGGCAGACCGGCTTCCAGTTGATCGGGGCCCAGATGCTCTACTACGGCATCTGCCCCGCCTGCGCCCCGAAGGAAACCGCCCAGTAGGCACAAAGCGGACAGCCGCCACGGCACAGCGCCGTGGCGGTTTTTTTACTATGGAATGTCGGATTATCTGTTGCCAAACCCGGGTGCCTGAGTTAGAATGATTCTAGTTTAGAACAGTTCTAATCCGGGAGGTGGCTCGGTGGTGCAGGCGAACAAGGACTGGCTGGACGACGGGCTGCGGCCGCTGGTCACGGCGACCGCCTTGAGCGGGATCTTTCTGGCTGTGGGTTGGATCCTGGAGCACCGGGCACCGGGCCTGCACGCCTGGTCCGCGGCGCTCTACGCGACCGCGTACGCGACCGGCGGCTACCTGCGGCTGAAGGACGGGCTGGCCGCCCTGCGGCGGGGCAGCCTGAACATCGATATGCTGATGGTTCTGGGCGCGATGGGCGCCGCCGCCCTGGGGCGCTGGAGCGAGGGCGCGGTGCTGATCTTCCTCTTCGCCCTGTCCAACGCGCTGGAGGAGTTCGCATCGGGGAAGACCCGGCGGGCGATCGAGTCGCTGGTCACCCTGCGGCCGGAGCAGGCGCTCGTGCGGCAGGAGGACGGGGCCGAGCGGATGGTGCCGCTGGAGCAGGTGCAGACGGGCGACCTGGTGGTGGTGCGGCCCGGCGAGCGGCTGGGCGTGGACGGCGTGGTGGTGGACGGCCGCTCGGCGGTCGACCAGGCGGCCATCACCGGCGAGTCGGTGCCCGTCGCCAAGGAGGCGGGATCCCGGGTCTACGCCGGCAGCCTCAACACCACCGGGAGCCTCCTGGTCCGGGTGATGAAGCCGGCGTCGGAATCGACCCTCGCCCGGGTCATCCGGCTGGTGGAGCAGGCGCAGGAGCAGAAGGCCAAAGTGCAGCGGGCCGTGGACTGGATCGACCGCTACTACACGCTGATCGTGGTGGGCGTGGCGCTGGCCGCATGGACGCTGCCGCCGCTGCTGGCGGGGTGGACATGGTCCGACAGCTTCTACCTGGCCATGCAGCTGCTCGTGGTCATGTCGCCCTGCGCGCTGGTGATCGCCACGCCCGCCGCGCTGCTCTCCGGCATCGCCGCCGGCGCCCGGCAGGGGATCCTGTTCAAGGGCGGCATCCACCTGGAGCAGGCGGGGGCAATCCGGGTCGTCGCCTTCGACAAGACCGGCACCCTCACCGAGGGCCGGCCGCGGCTCACCGCGCTCCACCCGGCGGAGGGCGTCTCCGAGGCGGAGCTGCTGCGCCTGGCCGCCGCGGCCGAGCTGCGCTCCGGCCACCCGCTGGCCCGGGCCATCGTTGCGGCCGCCCGGCAAAGGTGCGGCGCCCTGCCCCAGCCCGAGCAGGTGGAGGAGCAGCCGGGCCTGGGGATCGCAGCCACGGTGGAGGGCCGGCGGGTGCTGGTGGGCAGCAGGCGCCTGGTGGAGCAGACCGCTGACGGGCGGCTGCTCAGGCAGGCGGAGCAGGTGGAGGAGCAGGGGGAGACGGCGATCCTGGTCGTGGCGGACGGCGAGCCGCTGGGCGTCCTCTCCGTCGCCGACCAGATCCGCCCCCAGGCCCGCGCCGCAATCGCCGCCCTCCGGGCGCAGGGCATCGAGCGGGTGGTCATGCTGACCGGCGACAACGAGCGGGTGGCCGCGGCCGTGGCGGCTCAGGCCGGCGTCGACGAGTACCGCGCCGCGCTGCTGCCGGCCGACAAGCTGCAGGCCATCGCGGAGCTGGAGCGGCAGTACGGCCCCGTGGCCATGGTGGGCGACGGCATCAACGACGCGCCGGCCCTCGCCCGGGCGACGCTGGGCGTGGCCATGGGCGGCGCCGGCAACGACGCCGCGCTGGAGAGCGCAGACGTGGTGCTGATGGCCGACGACCTGGCGCGCCTGCCAGACGCTTTCCGCCTGGGCCGCCGGACCCGGCAGGTGGTCGCGCAGAACCTGGGTCTCGCCACGGCCGTGATTATCGTCCTGGCGGCGACGAGCCTCCTGGGTGCGCTCACCCTGCCGCTGGCGGTGGTGGGCCACGAGGGCTCGACGATCCTGGTGGCCGTCAACGGCATGCGGCTCCTGCTCTCGGGCCGGCGGCGGAGCCTCCCCACACCCCTGCCGGGGGTGGAGCAGGCGCGGGGGATCTGAATCTCCCGGCAATCTGCACCACCCCTATTGCATACTTATACATGACGAAGTATAATCATGCACCAAGAGCAGGGGTACTGATGAGGAGGCGCCGGAAGCATGGCGAAGAAGAAGTGCGTGCTGGCCTATTCAGGCGGGCTGGATACCTCGGTTGCGATCCACTGGATCAAGGAGAATTACGACGCTGACGTGGTCGCCCTGGCGCTCGACCTGGGTGCCAACGACAAGGACCTGGAGTTCATCAGGCAGAAGGCGCTCTCCATCGGTGCGGTGAAGAGCTACGTCCACGACGCCAAGCGGGAGTTCGCCTACGACTTCATCCTCCCGACGCTGCAGGCCAACGCCTGCTACGAGTCCAAGTACTATCTCTCCGCCGCGCTCTCCCGCCCGCTGATCTCCAGGAAGCTGGTGGAGATCGCCGAGCAGGAGGGAGCCGACTTCGTCGCCCACGGCTGCACCGGCAAGGGCAACGACCAGGTCCGGTTCGAGGTCTCGGTGGCCGCGCTCAACCCGAGCATCCAGGTGCTGGCGCCGGTCCGGGAGTGGGGCTGGAGCCGGGAGGAGGAGATCGACTACGCCCTGAAGCACGACATCCCGGTGCCGGTGGGCAAGGAGAACCCCTTCTCCATCGACGTCAACCTCTGGGGCCGCTCCTGCGAGGCCGGCGTGCTGGAGGACCCGTGGGCCGAGGCGCCCGAGGAGGCCTTCGAGTGGACGGTCAACCCCGCACAGGCCCCTGACGAGCCGGAGTACGTCGAGATCGGCTTCGAGCAGGGCGTGCCGGTCTCGCTCAACGGCGAGGCCATGGACCTGGTGACGCTGATCGAGAAGCTCCACGCCATCGCCGGCGCGCACGGCGTGGGCCGGATCGACCACGTGGAGAACCGGCTGGTGGGCATCAAGTCGCGCGAGGTCTACGAGATGCCCGCCGCGACCGTGCTCACCCTGGCCCACAAGGAGCTGGAGACCATCACCCTGCCCCGGGAGCTGCACCACTTCAAGCTGGGCCTCGAGCAGAAGTACGCCGAGCTCGTCTACTTCGGCCTCTGGTTCCACCCGCTCAAGGAGGCGCTCGACGCCTTCATCAAGAAGTCGCAGGAGACGGTGACCGGAAAGGTGCGGGTGAAGCTCTTCAAGGGCACGGCCTTCTGCGTCGGGCGCACCTCACCCTACACCCTGTACTCCTACGACCTCGCCACCTACGACAAGGCCGACAAGTTTGACCACAAGGCGGCCAAGGGCTTCATCGACATCTTCGGGCTGCCCACCAAAGTCTACGCCGCTGTACAGAAGAAGCACGAAGCAGGAGCATAGCCAGGCAGGCGCCGCCCCCTCCCGGGGGCGGCGTCGGGTTGAAGGCGGAGGCCACCCCTAAGGCCGCCCGGCAGCCCGCCGAGGGCGCCCTGCCTCGTCCGGGCAGGAAAGCGCCGTCCGGAGGCGAACTGGAAAGGGATGGGCACGACCCGGCAGCCGAGAGAGGAGGGGGACCGGTGGCCCGCGTCTACTACAGGCTCGTGCTCACGGCGCTCTGCGCGCTGGCGGCCTACGTTGCACCGGTTCACACCCTCCGCTACCCCTACCACCTGCCCTACTTTGCGGGCGGGCTGGTGGCGGCGCTGCTGGCCTGGTCCTTCCTGCAGCTGGCGATCATGCTGGAGCCCGAGGTGAAGCCGGGCGTCCAGTTCATCATCGGCGCCGGCTTCGCCGTCATCTCCTGGGCCCACGTCTCGATGGTCTCCGTCCTTCACGTCATCCCGCAGGTGATCCGGGCCGGCCGCCTGCTCGACACCTTCGATCCCATCTGGATCCTGGCCGGGCTCTCGCCGCTGGTGGTGCCGACCGCCGCCATCGCCCTCCGGCTGGCCGGCCACCCGATCCTGCCAGCGCTGGCCGCATCGCTCTTCCGCTTCTCGGTGCCGCTGGGCTTTCTCAGCCTGATCCCCCGCTGGCTCAACATGCCGAAGCAGTTCCGCTGGCTCTTCCTCTTCACCGGGGTGATGTTCCTGGTGCTCGACGGCCTGGGCTTCACCGCGCGCCCCGGGCGTGAGCGCGGCACGTGACCTTTGGTATCACCCCCTGCCCGCAAACGAGCCATTCCAATGAAGCCAACGGGTCAGTTGACCGACAATTTTCCAACGTATAACCTGAAAGTGAAGTAAATATATGCTCGGGGTCAGCGGCGGGAGAGACTTCCCTCCGGGAAGCGCCGAAGGAGCAAGCCGGCATCGGGTCGGGTTGCCGGTGAAACTCTCAGGCATCAGGACCGTTGCTGGGCGCGCTGCGCAACCCCCCCTCTGGAGAGCCGCCTGCGTGCGGCACCGAAGGAGCAAGGCCTCCCGCAGGGCCAAACTCTCAGGTCAGGGAGACAGGGGAACGACCATCTGATTGGTCGTTCCCTTTTTCACATGGATGGGAATGCAGCATCGATGGGGGAGGAGTACCATGGCTGATCGCTACGATCTCGTCATCGTCGGCGGCGGACCCGCAGGCCTCACCGCAGCCATCTACGGCGCCCGGGCCCGGATGAAGACCCTGCTGATCGAGAAGGGGCGGACGGGCGGCCAGGCCGCGTCCACCGAGGAGGTGGAGAACTACCCCGGGGCCGGCCGCACCACGGGGCCCGCGCTGATGCAGCAGTTCCGGGCCCACGCCGAGTCGCTGGGCGCCACCATCGTGCGGGCTGACGTCGCCGCGCTGGAGCTCGACCGGCCCATCAAGACGATTCGCACCCGCAAGGGCGACGAGTACGAGGCCCGGGCGGTCATCCTCGCCCCCGGCGCCGAGCCCCGCATGCTGGGCGTAAAGGGCGAGGGGCGGTTCCGGGGCAAGGGCGTCTCCTACTGCGCCACCTGCGATGCCGACTTCTACACCGACCTGGACGTGGTCGTGGTCGGCAACGGCGACGCGGCGGTGGAGGAGGCCATCTACCTGACGAAGTTCGCCAGCAGCGTCACGCTGATCTGCATCCACCCCGAGGGCACCATGGACGCCAACAAGGCCGCCCAGGAGCGGCTCTTCGCCACCCCCAAGATCAAGGTCATCTGGCAGAGCGTGGTGGAGGAGATCCAGGGCGACGAGATCGTCACCGGCGTGCTGCTCCGGAACCTGGCCACCGGTGAGCAGACGGTCCTGCCCTGCGACGGCGTGTTCATCTTCGTGGGCACCGTGCCGCGCACCGAGTTCCTCAAGGGCACCGGCGTCGAGCTGGACGGCCGGGGCTACATCATCGCCGACCCGGACACGATGGCCACCAGCATCGACGGCGTGTACGTCGCGGGCGACGCCCGCCGCAAGTGGCTCCGGCAGATCGTCACCGCCGCCGCGGACGGCGCCATCGCCGCATGCGCCGCTGAGAAGTTCCTGGCCGAGGAGGAGCAGGTGAACCGCGACCTCCTGGAGCCGGAGGAGCCGGTGCTGGCCGTCTTCTGGAGCCCCGCTGTCCCGCTCTCCATCGAGGTGCTGCGGCAGGCGGAGCAGGTGGTCGCCGGTCTGGGCGGCCAGATGCGCCTCGCCCGCATCGACTGCTACAAGTCGGCCCGCACGGCCAACCGGCTGGGCGTGAGCGACGTGCCTGCCATCATGCTCTTCCACAAGGGTATCCCCCTGGCCACCCTGACGGAGGACTTCAACCATCTGGCCGAGTGGGTGGAGGGACACATACCGGCAAGGACCTGACAAGACCTGCGACGACGGAGGTGAGAGACGGATGCTGGAGGTGAACAAGGAGACGTTTGAGCAGGAGGTGCTCCAGGCCCCGGGGGCGGTGGTCGTGGACTGGTGGAGCCCCAAGTGCGAGCCCTGCTGCGAGCTGCTGCCCGAGGTGGAGCGGATGGCCGCGGCCTACGGCGACCGGGTGAAGTTCGCCAAGGTCAACGTGCTGGAGAACCGGCGGCTGGCCATCAGCCAGCGGGTTCTGGGCCTGCCGACGTTCCAGTTCTACCGCGACGGCCAGAAGGTGGCGGAGTTGGCGGGCGCCGAGGCCTGCACGGCGGAGGCGATCGAAGCGGAGCTGAAACGGCTGGTGTGAGGAGGCTGGAAGTATGAAGCTGGAACTGGGCCGCATCCACATCCGCCATGTGCGCTTCGGCAGCGCCACACGGGTGGAGGGCGGCGTCCTCACCGTCAACCGGGACGAGCTGACCGCCCTGCTGCTGCAGGACGAGCGGCTGACCGCCGTGGAGCTGGACATCGCCCGACCGGGCGAGTCGGTGCGGATCATCCCGGTGAAGGACGTCATCGAGCCACGGGTCAAGGTCTCCGGCCCCGGCGGGGTCTTCCCCGGCTTCACCAGCAAGGTGGAGACCGTGGGGGAGGGCCGCACGCACGTGCTGAAGGGCTGCGCCGTCGTGACCACCGGCAAGATCGTCGGCTTCCAGGAGGGGCTGATCGACATGTCGGGCCCGGGCGCGGCGTACACGCCGTTCTCGCAGTTGATCAACCTGACCGTGCACGCCACCCCCAGGGAGGGGCTGACGCAGCACGAGCACGAGGCCGCGCTCCGCATCGCGGGCCTGAAGGCCGCGGCCTACCTGGGCGAGGCCGGCCGCACGGTGGAGCCCGACGAGGTCGTCACCTACGAGCACCTGCCGCTGCCCGAGGCCATCGCCCGCTACCCGGGCCTGCCGAAGGTGGTCTACGTCTACATGCTCCAGTCCCAGGGGCTGCTGCACGACACGTACGTCTACGGCGTGGACGCCAAGCGGATCCTGCCGACGTTGATCTCCCCGACGGAGGTCTTCGACGGGGCCATCGTCAGCGGCAACTGCGTCTCCGCCTGCGACAAGAACACCACGTACCACCACCAGAACTCGCCGGTGATCGAGGACCTCTACGCCCGACACGGCAAGGACCTGAACTTCATCGGCGTGGTGATCACCAACGAGAACGTCACCCTGGCTGACAAGGAGCGCTCCTCCAGCTACGCCGCCAAGCTGGTGCAGATGCTGGGGGCCGACGGCGCCATCGTCACCGAGGAGGGGTTTGGCAACCCCGACACCGACCTGATGATGAACTGCCGCAAGCTCGAGGAGAAGGGCGTCAAGACGGTGCTGATCACCGACGAGTACGCCGGCCGGGACGGCGCGTCGCAGTCCCTGGCAGACGCGACGCCCAGGGCCGACGCCGTGGTGACGGCCGGCAACGCCAACGCCGTGGTGGTGCTGCCACCCATGGAGAAGGTCATCGGCTACCCCGAGCAGGTAAGCGTCATCGCCGGCGGCTGGGACGGTTCGCTGCGGCCCGACGGCTCCATCGAGGCCGAGATCCAGGTGATCACCGGGGCCACCAACGAGCTGGGCTTCTCCCGCCTCTCGGCGCGGACGATCTAGGTAAAGGAAGTGAGACCATGCAGCTGAAGGGGAAGAAGGCGATCATCCTCGGCGACCGGGACGGCATTCCGGGTCCGGCGCTGGAAGCCTGCATCCGCAGCGCAGGCGCAGAGGTGCTCTTCGCCTCCACCGAGTGCTTCGTCTGAACGAGCGCAGGGGCCATGGACATGGAGAACCAGCGCCGGGTCAAGGAGTTTGCTGAGAAGTATCCGAAGGAAGACCTCGTGGTCATCCTGGGCGGCGCCGAGGCCGAGGCCTCGGGGCTGGCGGCGGAGACGGTCAGCAACGGCGACCCCGCCTGGGCCGGTCCACTGGCCGGAGTCCAGTTGGGACTCAAGGCGTATCACATCTTCGAGCCCGAGATCCGCGAGCAGGTCGATCCGAAGGTCTACGAGGAGCAGGTCTCCCTGATGGAGATGGTGCTCGACGTGGACGCGATCGTGCAGGAGGTCCGGTCCATCCGCGAGCAGTACGCCGCCTGGTAGAGGGGGGTCATACGTGCGGATCGTGCATTACATCAACCAGTTCTTCGGCGGCATCGGCGGCGAGGAGAAGGCCGACGTGCGTCCGGAGCTCCGCCCCGGCCCCGTGGGTCCCGGCCAGGCCCTGAACGCTGCGCTGGCCGGCACTGCGGAGATCGTGGCCACGGTGATCTGCGGCGACTCCTGGTTCAACGAGAACCTGGAGGAGGCCAAGCAGACCGTGCTCGACCTGATCCGGCAGCACGAGCCCGACCTTGTGATCGCCGGCCCGGCCTTCAACGCCGGGCGTTACGGCATGGCCTGCGGTGCCGTGGCCGAGGTGGTCAGCAAGAACCTGAAGATCCCCGTCGTCACGGGCATGTACCCGGAGAATCCCGGCGTCGAGGTCTACCGCCGGTACGCCTGGGTGGTGGAGACCGGCAACTCCGCAGCCTCCATGCGGACGGCCGTGCCGGCCATGGCCGCCCTGGTGAAGCGGCTGGCCGCCGGACTCGAGCCCGAGCCGGGCACCTATCTGGAGCGGGGCCTCCGGGTGAACGAGTTCGTCGCCGAGCGGGGGTCCGCCCGGGCGGTGGCGATGCTGGTGCAGAAGCTGAAGGGCGAGCCCTACACCACCGAGTACCCGATGCCCTCCTTCGACCGGGTGCCGCCGAACCCGCCGGTGAAGGACCTCAGCAAGGCGAAGATCGCCCTGGTCACCTCCGGCGGCATCGTGCCGAAGGGGAACCCCGACCACATCGAATCCTCCTCGGCCTCCAAGTTCGGCAAGTACTACCTGGGTGATACGAACGACCTGACCGCCGAGACCCACCAGACCGCCCACGGCGGCTACGATCCGACCTACGCCAACGCCGACGCCGACCGGGTGCTGCCGGTGGACGTGATGCGCGAGCTGGAGCGGGAGGGCGTGATCGGCAAGCTGCACGACTACTGGTACGCGACCGTGGGCAACGGCACCTCGGTGGCCAACGCCCGGGCGTACGCACAGGCCATTGCCGAGGACCTGCGCAAGTACGAGGTAGACGCCGTCATCCTCACCTCCACCTGAGGGACCTGCACTCGTTGCGGAGCAACGATGGTGAAGGAGATCGAGCGGGCGGGCATCCCCGTGGTCCACGTGTGCACCGTGGTACCGATTTCGCTGACGGTGGGCGCCAACCGGATCGTGCCTGCGGTGGCCATCCCCCACCCGCTGGGCAACCCGGCGCTGCCGCCCGACGAGGAGCGAGCCCTGCGCCGCCGGCTGGTCATGAAGGCCCTGAACGCCCTGACCACCCCGGTGGACGGACAGACGGTGTTCGAGTAAGACCGAGACTCGGAGGGGGCGTCGTGGAGCACGGCGCCCCTTCGGTACCTGGGGGCCCGGCCCCCGGCGCCCCAACAAGGAGTGTGATGCGCATGACGGAGCCCGTCATCCGAGGGGTCTCATACTGTCTGATCCACGCCCCCAACCTGCTCGTGCACTACGGCACCACGCCGGCCATGGAGCGCCGGATGCACCCCGACAGCGCGTACCTGGCCAGGCTGCCGCAGCACCTGCGCAGCTACGCGGACGCCCTGGCCTATCCGCCGAATCAGACCTACCTGGGCCGTCTCCGGCCGGACGAGCTGGCCCGGATCCCCCGCCCCTGGTACGAGCACCCCGTGGAGGGGGCGGAGCGGGAGGCCCGCTACGGCGAGATGATGCCGGAGGACGAGTTCCTGGCGCTCCTGCGCCTGGTGGACACGTTTGACCTGGTGCACCTGGAGGCAGGCTTTGCCGCCGCGATGGCGGAGCGGCTGGCCGCCCACCCGCTCTGGGCCGCGGACGCCGCACGGCTGGGGCCGGGCAAGGACCTGACCGAGCTCCGGCGGCTGCTGGAGGAGCACGCCGCGCCGCTCTACCTGGGCGACAGGCTCGTGGGCGTCGTCCGCCGGGCGCACGAGCAGGACGAGACGCTCTCCAGCCACGTGATGCTGGAGAACCTGGTGACCAAGGCCTCGGCGGTCCTCGGGCTGAAGCACCTGTTCGCGAAGACCGGCGTCAACCCGGAAGACGTGGAGTACATCATCGAGTGCTCCGAAGAGGCCTGCGGCGACATGAACCAGCGGGGCGGCGGCAACTTCGCCAAGGCCATCGGCGAGATGGCCGGCTGCGTGAACGCCACCGGCTCGGACACCCGCTCCTTCTGTGCCGGCCCCACCCACGCGCTGATCGAGGCCGCGGCCCTCATCCGGGCCGGCGTCTACCGGCACGTGGTGGTGCTGGCCGGCGGGACGCCGGCCAAGCTGGGGCTCAACTCCCGCGACCACGTGGCCAAGGGGCTGCCGGCGCTGGAGGACGTGATCGGCGCCTTCGCGATCCACCTCTCGGCCGACGACTATGTGAGCCCCCGGGTGCGGCTGGACGTGGTGGGCCGGCACAAGATCGGCTCCGGCTCCTCGCCCCAGGCGGTGATGGAGGCGCTGGTCACCGAGCCGCTGGACCGGGCCGGTCTGAAGCTGACCGATGTCGACCGCTACGGCGTCGAGATGCAGAACCCGGAGCTCACCGAGCCTGCCGGGGCCGGCGACGTGCCCCAGTCCAACTACAAGCTGATCGCCGCCCTGGCCGTGAAGCGGGGCGAGATCGGCCGGGCGGAGCTGCCCGCCTTCGTCGCGGCCCACGGCATGCCCGGCTTCGCGCCCACCCAGGGGCACATCCCCTCCGGGGTACCGGTGATCGGGCCGGTACGGGAGGCCATCATGGCCGGTGAGATCCAGCGGGCGATGATCATCGGCAAGGGGTCGCTCTTCCTCGGCCGCATGACCAACCTGTTTGACGGTGTCTCGGTGCTGCTGGAGCGGAACCCGGGCAAGCCGGCGGAGGAGCCGGTGGGGGCGCCCGGCGGGCCGGCCAGGCAGCCCGCCCGCACGGCGGTCGGCATCACCCTGCACGGCAGCGAACTGGGTGAGGAGGAGGTGCTGCGGGGGGCCGAGCAGGCCCAGCGGCAGTGGCCCGACCTCGAGGTCGTGCTGATCGGCACGCCGGGCCGCCCGACGGCCCTGCGCCATGTGGATGTGCCGGCGTGCGACGAGCCATCATGCGCCACGGCGGCGCTGACGGCGGAGCACCGGGTCATGGAGCGGCTGCTGGCCTCCGGCGAGCTGGCCGCGGCGGTCACGCTGCACTACCCCTTCCCCATCGGCGTGGCGACGGTGGGCCGCGTGGTCACCCCCGCCCGGGGGCGGGAGATGCTGATCGCCTGTACCACCGGAACGGCGGCGGCCGACCGGGTGGAGGCGATGGTCCGCTCCGCGGTCTACGGCATCGCCGTGGCCCGGGCGCTGGGGCTCTCCGAGCCGACGGTGGGCGTGCTCAACGTGGAGGGCGCGCCGCAGGCCGAGCGCATCCTCGAGGAGATGCGCCAGGCCGGGTACCCGCTGCGCTGGGCCGCGTCCCGGCGGGCGGACGGCGGCTCCCTGATGCGGGGCAACGACGTGCTCACCGGCGAGCCCGACGTGCTGGTGACCGACAGCCTGACGGGCAACCTGCTGATGAAGCTGCTCTCGGCCGGCGCCACCGGCGGCAGCTACGAGGCGACGGGCTACGGTTACGGCCCGGGCGTGGGACCGGCGCAGCAGCAGATCGTGCACATCATCAGCCGGGCGTCCGGCGCGCCGGTGATCGCGGGTGCCATTCGCTACGCGGGCGACATGGCCCGGGGCGGGCTGCTGCAGTGGAAGTCGGCGGAGTGCGCCGCGGCCCAGGCGGCCGGGCTGGACCGCCTGCTGGCCGCGCGGCACGCCGCCGCCGGCCGGGCGGGCGCACCGCCCGGGGGCGCCGCCGGGACCGGCGGGCAGGGCGGAGCGGCTCCGGTGTCGCCGCCGCCCGCGAAGGTGGCGACCGCCGAGATCCCCGGCGTGGAGATCCTGCAACTGGAGGAGGCCGTGACCTGCCTCTGGGCGAAGGGCATCTACGCCAGGTCGGGCATGGGCTGCACCGGCCCGGTGGTGCTGGTGGCCGACGAGGACCTGGATGCGGCCCGGGCGGCGCTGCGCGAGGCCGGGTTCATCGGGTAGCGGCCGGGCAGGGCAGGAGCGCTGGACGCGGCCCCGCTTACCCGAACGGTGAAGGCAGCCAGGCGGGTTCCCCGCCTGGCTGCCGCGTTGCCGCACCGGGCGGGCGGAGGAGTTCCCCCCTCCGCCACAGAAGAGTACGGAGATCGACCCTTCCCCAGTGCGGGACTGACCGAGGAGGCTGTTCGATGGCATCCTGGCTCACATGGCTGCTGATTGTCGTCGGGGGCGTGGCGGGCGCGCTCCAGGCCCCCGTCAACGCGACGCTGGCCCAGCACATCCGCCCGATGCCGGCGTCGCTGGTCTCGTTCACCGTGGGTGCCGCCGCCATGTTGGTGGTGACGCTGCTGACCCTGCGCGGCCAGAGCCTCTCCAGCCTGGCCGGCGGCCTCGCCGCCGCGCCCGCCTGGAGCCTGCTGGGCGGCCTCTGCGGCGCCGTCGTGGTGAGCGCGGTCATCGTGGGCACGGGGGCTGTGGGCGCCAACGCCACCCTGAGCCTGATCACCGCCGTGCAGCTGGTTACGGCGCTGCTGATCGACGCCGCTGGCCTGGGCACCGCCGGCCCGATTCCCATCCGCTGGCCCCAGGTGGTCGGCGTGCTCCTGATGATCGGCGGGATGAAGCTGGTCCTCACGCGCTAAGAGGTCCGGAGCCTTCGGAGCCAGGTGCGAATGCCTGGCTCCTCTTCGTTTGCGCTCGACGTCCCGGGTAGATACATTGGGCCATGTGCCGGAGACCGGTTGTCCGTAGTTGCCCCGTCTGCCGCAGACGGGGCACAGTCACGTTTACCTTACCGTCTATCGAGAAATGAACTAGTCTGCATCTATGGCGAAGTGCAGCAACGACCCTATACTCGGAATATGTATCATCCTATCTTCGCAGTATGAAAGGGATACCGTTTACGAAGTATACGATACCATGCTCACAGCATGCTTGTGAGTGACAGAACAAGGAGGTGGGCGTCCATGGCCACGACCGCGGAAGCCAGGCTCGGCTCTGAAGCCCTCACGGCGTGTCTCCAGGCCCGGCTGTTCGCATACGAACTGCTCCGGAAAGCCTTCCGGCAAGAGCCCGAGCGGGGGTTTGCCCTCTCGCTGGCCCACGGCGGGCATATCGAGTCCTTCCCCTACCGGGAGGAGAGCGCGGAGATCGAGCAGGGCGCAGTCCTCGTGACCGGTTACCTGGCTGACAGCCGCAACACCTCGGATGCGGCCTACGACGAGCTTCACTGGGACTACACCCGCATGTTCGTCGGTCCCTACAAGCTGCCCGCCCCGCCGTGGGAGTCGGCCTACCGCACGAAGGAGCGCCTGCTCTTCCAGGCCGAGACGCTGGCTGTGCGCCAGGCCTATCTGAAGTACGGCCTGCAGGCGCCCGGGTACCCGGCCGAGCCGGACGACCACATCGGCCTGGAGCTCGACTTCATGCACCAGACCACCCGCATGGCCCTGAGGCACGCAGAGTGCGGTGAGGGTGAGGCTCTCGTTGCGCTGCTGGGCGATCAGCTGGCCTTCCTGGAGGAGCACATGCTGGCCTGGGTGCCGCAGTTTGCCGCTGACGTGGTGCGCAGCGCCCGGACCGACTTCTACAGGGGCATGGCGCAGATCCTGAACGGTTTCCTGGCGATCGATTGCGCACTGCTGCAGGAGCTGCTGCGGGAGCCGGCCGCCGAGGCGTGACGTCTCGCCAGGGTTTTCGGGCGCGGTCCTCCCGCTCCCGGTTGGAACCAGGTCTGAACAGAAAGGAGGACAAGGCACTCGTGAACAGTCTACTGGATCGAGCCCTGAAGTACCGGACGAGTCGCCGAGGGTTCCTTGGCCTGACGGCCGCCGGCGTCGCCACGGCGGCGCTGGTGGGCGAGCAACTGGTTCCCGCGTGGCCGGAACGCAGGCAGGCGTCGGCCGAGACCGAGGGCAAGTGGGTCACGGCCGCCTGCTGGCACAACTGCGGCGGGCGCTGCCTGAACAAGGCCCTGGTGAAGGACGGAATGGTGATCCGGCAGAAGACCGACGACACCCACCCGGACAGCCCCGACTACCCGCAGCAGAGGGCGTGCGCCCGGGGCCGCTCCCAGCGGCAGCAGGTGCTGGGCGCCGACCGGCTCAAGTACCCGATGAAGCGGAAGCACTGGGAGCCCGGCGGCGGCAACAAGGAGCTGCGCGGCCGTGACGAGTGGGTCCGCATCTCGTGGGACGAGGCGCTGGACATCGTCGCCAGCGAGATCAAGCGCATCAAGGAGAAGTACGGCAACGAGTCGATCATGGCCTTCGGCAGCGAGATCGGCCGCACGCTGAGCCTCTACGGCGGTTACGTCTCGGTCTGGGGATCGACCTCCTACGGCACCTGGCTGGAAACGGGGCCCCGCATTGGCCTCTCCAGCGGCAACCACGTGAACGACCGCATGGACATGCGGAAGACGCAGCTGCTCATCCTGTGGGGAGCCAACCCCGCCTGGAGCAGCGCCGGTCTGCCCACCTACAACTACCTGCAGGTCAAGAAGGCAGGGGCCAGGGTCATCACCATCGACCCGCTGTTCAACGAGACGGCCCGGGTGCTGGCCGACGAGTGGATCCCGATCCGCCCGGGCACCGACCACGCCCTCGCGCTGGGGCTCGCCCACACCCTGCTGGTCGAGGACGACCCCGAGACCAACCCGCTCATCGACTGGGACTTCCTCCATCGCTGCACCGTCGGGTTCGACAAGGATCACATGCCGCCCGGCGCGGATCCGAAGGAGAACTTCAAGGACTACCTGCTCGGCACGTACGACGGCCAGCCCAAGGACGCCGAGTGGGCTTCTGAGATCTGCGGCGTGAAGGCGGACCGGATCCGCCAGCTGGCCCGGGAGATCGGCGGAACCGAGCGCGTCTCGCTGCTGGTCAGCTGGGCGCCCGCCCGCGGCAACAACCTCGACTCCTGGCCGCAGGCCTTGATGGCCCTGGGCGCGATGTCCGGCCATATGGGACGGCCCGGCAGCATGACGGGAGTCTGCACCCACAGCGGCGCCTCCAACAACGGCCCGTCGCTGGTGCGGGCCGGCGGCAACGGCCTGCCCAACATCGCCAACCCGGTGAAGCTGCGGCTCAACCACAACGAGCACTGGACGGCCGTCCTCGAAGGCAAGTACATGGCCGGCAAGGGCCCGGGCGTCACGGAACCGGTCAACATCCAGATGATCTACCACGCCGGCTCCTCTGCCCTGAACCAGAAGCCGGGCCTCGTCAGGGGCGTTGCCGCCCACCGCAAGGTCGAGTTCGTCGTGGCCCACCACTACGCCCTGAACACGTCCGCCAAGTACGCAGACGTCGTTCTGCCCATCACCACCGAATGGGAGCGCGCCGGCACGCTGCTCTCTGGCAACCGCGAGATCCTGATCTGGGCGCAGCACGTGATCGACCCGCTCTTCGAGGCCAAGTCCGACATGTGGATCGCCGTTGAGCTGGCCAAGCGGCTCGGGCTCAACGCGGAGGAGGTCTGCCCGATCTCCGAGGAGCAGCAGCTGTTCAACCGCCTGGCCGGCGCCCAGGTGCTGAAGGAGGACGGCAAGACCTGGGAAAAGCTGCTCACCATCACCGCCGAGGACATCGCCGAGATGGGCGTAGAGGGTGAGCCGCAGACCGGGCGCATCACCCTGGCGGAGTTCCGGGAGAAGGGCATCTACCAGGTGCCGCGCCGCCCGGGCGACAACTACGAGTACGTGCACCTGGCCGAGTTCCGTCAGGACCCGGAGAAGCACCCGCTGAACACGACAAGCGGCAAGCTGGAGATCTACTGCCAGGCGATCGCCGACCACGTCCGCAACTGCGGCTGGTCCGAGATCTCACCCATTCCGAAGTACAACCGGCCCACCGAGGGGTATGAGGACACCTTCGCGGACTGGGAGAAGAAGATCAAGGGCGACTATCCGCTCCAGCTCTACACCATCCACTACCCGCGTCGCTCGCATTCGGTGTTCGACAACGTGCCCTGGCTCCGGGAGGCTTTCCCGCAGGAGTTCATCATGAACCCGGTCGACGCGGAGGCCCGCGGCATCAAGGACGGCGACATCGTCAAGATCAGCAGCCGCCACGGCACCGTCATCCGGCCGGTCTACCTGACCGAGCGGATCATGCCGGGGGTGGTCACCCTGGGCGAGGGCGCCTGGGCGGACATCGACGACGAGACCGGCATCGACAAGGCGGGGGCGACCAACACGCTGAACGGGGCCATCCCCACCGGCCAGGGCCACGCGGGCTGGAACACCTGCAACGTCCAGGTCGAGCGTTACGACGGGCCGTTGCCTCCCGACCACACCTGGCCGCAGCGGGTCATCTTCTAAGGGGGTGGCGAAATCGTGGCTCAGAAGGGCTTCTACTACGACATGACGATCTGCATCGGCTGCAAGGCCTGTCAGATCGCCTGCAAGGACAAGAACGACCTGCCCGTCGGGCCGCTCTTCCGCAAGGTCTACACCTTCGAGGGCGGCAAGTTCCCCCGGCCATGGTTCTACCACCTGTCCGTGGGCTGCAACCACTGTGCCGACCCGCGGTGCGTCCAGAACTGCCCCGTGGGGGCGATCACCAAGCGGGCGGAAGACGGCCTGGTCATCCAGGACCCGTCCCTGTGCATCGGCTGCCGGCTCTGCACGTGGTCCTGTCCCTACGGCGCCCCGCAGTACATCGAGGAGCTGGGCCGTTCGGGCAAGTGCAACGGATGCTACGAGCTCGTGGACCAGGGCCAGAACCCGCCCTGCGTCGACGCCTGCGTCATGCGGGCCCTCGACTTCGGGGACCTGAGCGAGCTGAGGGCGAAGTACGGCGGCACCAACGACGTGGCCGGCCTGCCCGATCCCGGCCTCACCAACCCTGCGATCCTGATCAACCCGTCGCCCGAGGCGCGGCGCTAGGGAGGAGGGCGTTGGATGGAAACCTCTGAGTGGGCCCTGATCCTGTTTACCGTGCTGGCACAGGCTTCGATCGGCGCCTTCCTGCTCCTCACCTGGCTCCGGCAGCGCAACCAGGAGCCCGGGCGCGATCCGGTCTACCGGAAGTCGGTTGCGGTCCTCGTGGCGCTGGCGGCCGTCGCCCTGCTGGCCTCCCTGTTCCACCTGGGGCGCCCGGCGCTGGCGCTGACCGCCCTGCGGAACCTCGGCACCTCGTGGTTGTCGCGCGAAATTTTCTTCACTGGCGGCTTCTTCGTGCTCCTGGTGGCGAGTCAGCTCCTGGAGAGCAGGCCTGGCCTGCGGCGCGCAGTAGACTGGCTGGCCGCGCTCGCCGGGGTTCTCGCCGTGATCAGCATGGCGGCCGTCTACAGCACGACGATGCGGCCGGCCTGGCAGGGCTGGGGTACCTACGTCGCCTTCGCGGGGACGGCCGTGCTGATGGGCTTGGGCCTCACCGCCGGGCTGCTCACCTTCTTCGGCCGCACGGAGGGCGGAATGAGCAGCGACGTGCAACAGTTGACCGCGCTGGCCGTGGTTGCCCTGGTCGCCGGTCTGGTGGCCTATCCGCTCTACCTGGCGTCGCTGGGCACCGGCGGTCCGGAGGCGCAGGCCTCCCTCCAGCTGCTCGGGAGCCGGTACGCGGCGCTGTTGGCCGTCCGCTGGGCGCTCACCCTCGTCGGCGGGGCGGTGCCGCTGGTGCTCACCTGGCGGCGGCTGGCCGCGGGCGCGGCGGCGGCCGGCCTGGTCTACACGGCGGCAGTCTCCCTGCTGGCCGGCGAACTGGTGGGGCGCTACCTGTTCTACGCCACGGGAGTTCAGATCGGAATCGGGTAGCTGCGGAGACGACAGCAAGAGACCGGAGGGGCCATCGGCCTCCTCCGGTCTCTTGCTGTCGGGGTCAGATGTCTGTATCCGGGTCGAACGACTCCGGCGTGGTCAGCGCCACCTTCAGTTCCCGCAGGACCCGGCCCTCCGCCCGCTCCTCCTGCACGTACGTGCAGAGGGCCACCTCGACGTCCAGCCCCCGCAGGTCCGGGATCCGCGCAGGGTGGAACTCCAGGAAGCCGTGGACCGGGTCGGCGGTGTAGCCGCCGTACCCGATGGCGTCGAACTGCTTCCGCGCGCGGATGGCGTCGCGCCCGAACACCTTTGCAGACCGGATGAAGAAGTCGCGCTCGGAGAAGCAGGCCGTCTCGGGCAGCACGGCGTCGGCATTCTGCTGGTAGATCTGGCCCGAGTGCTTGTTCTCCAGCGAGCAGTAGTGCACGCCCATCGAGAGCCCGCGGTCCAGGGCGAACCTCAGGAGCCGCAGCGCGTCCAGCTCGCTGCCCGCCACGGGCAGGCCGCCGGCGTACCAGTAGTCATAGGGAACCTCATACGGCGGGTTCTTGATCTGGTAGCCCCGCTCCCGGAATGCCCCGGCGTTGTGGAACGGGAAGCAGAACTCCAGGAGGTTCACGCCGAAGATTCCGATGCGGTCCAGCTCCAGCAGCATCTCTTCCATCACGTCCAGCGTGCCGGGCAGCACCGGCGTCTCCACCATGACCGCGGGGATGTACTCCCGGGCGAGCGCGATCCGGTCGTAAGTGTGGCGGCGCCCGGCTGCGCCGTCGTCGACCCGGACGCTGATGCGCACCTCGTCCAGCCCGGCGTCGGCCAGCTGCCGGAGCAGCGCCTCGTTCAGGTGGTCGCCGCTGGTGTAGAGGCGGGTGTGAACGCCGGGGAAGAGCCGTCGGGCGGTCTGAAAGAAGCCCGCCGCCTCCTCGGGGAACAGCAGGGGCTCGCCGCCGGTCAGCGCCAGGTGGCCTACCTGGCAGCCGCTCTCCGCCAGCTCGGTCAGCTCGGCCGCCAGATCCCGCCGGTGGCCCTGAAAGAAGTCGTATCCCTGCTGGTTGGGGTTGAAGCAGTAGAAGCACCTGCGGTGGCACTTCAGCGAAGCGAAGAAGGTCGCGGTGCCCACGCCCTTCCGACAGGCTTCACAGGCGGGCGAGATCGGGCCGAGGTGGATGCTGTGCCCGGCGTTCCGGAAGCTGGTGCCCCCGGCGCGCAGTTCGGCCCGCAGGGCGTCGGCCTCGGCGCTCCGGTCGGTGGGCTCCAGGGGCAGCCCGGCCTGCTGCACGGCCTCTTCGAACTCCTCGTAGATCGCCGCATACCGCTCCGCGTATGCGCGGAGCCGCGGGTTGCGCAGGCGGTGGAGGTTCTCCCGGGTCACGTTCTCAGTCACCGGCCCTACCTCCCGTACGGCAGAATGACCGGCTGCCGCCGGCCGTGCCGCTCTTCCATCGTATCGGCTGTCGGGGAGCCAGTGCAACCGGAGCGGCCGTTTTTGAGCACTCCGTGCCAGCCGGTGCGGGACTTCGGGCCCACCTGGTGGCCCATCCGCAGCAGGTCGGCGCGGAGCCGGCAGAACGGTCGACAGATCGGCGTCGAACGGACGTCGCCGGGGGCGGAACCCTTCTTGACCCCGCTTGCCGCCTGCGTTAGAGTAAGGCTGCCTTCGCAGGCAGCGACTGGAGGTGGCCTGGGGTGAGTGCGGAGAACCATCCGGCCTATCAGGAGGAGCGGGAGCACCTGGAGCACACCCTGGCGCGGGTGGACGCGGAGCTCCTCCGCCGGCTGCGCCTCAGCGAGATCGTGGTGGAGGATACGGACCAGTACGAGGAGTCGATGCACGCCATACGGGCCGCGCAGGAGGCGATGGAGAGCCTGCGGGACGAGGCGGTGGCGCGTCTCTCCGTGGCCGCGCTGGAGCCGTACTTCGGGCGCGTCGACTTCCTGGAGGACGGCGCCGCGGAGCCCCAGGTGCTCTACATCGGCAAGTCGGGGTTTGCCGACCCGGGGAGCGACCGGCCGCTCGTCATCGACTGGCGTGCGCCGGTGGCGAGCCTCTTCTACGGCGCTGCGGCGGGCGGGAAGGCCGCCTACACGGCCCCGGGGGGCGTGGTGACCGGCCGGCTCCTGCGCAAGCGGAGCCTGGCGGTGAAGTGGCGGCGGCTGCAGCACATCGCCGACGCCGACCCCGGCGCCGCGGGCGACGGGGCCGCCATCGACCCGTTCCTGCTCTACCGGCTGCAGGAGAGCCGCGATCACAAGCTGAGGGACATCGTCTCCACCATCCAGGCCGAGCAGAACACCATCATCCGGGCGGAGCCCGACCGGCCCGTCCTTATCCAGGGCGTCGCCGGGTCGGGCAAGACCACCGTCGCCCTGCACCGTCTGGCCTACCTGCTCTACACCTACCGGGACTCCCTGGCGCCCGAGCGAATGGTCATCTTCGCCCCCAGCCGGATGTTCCTGGACTACATCGCTGATGTGCTGCCCGAGCTGGGCGTGGGCGGCATCCGGCAGGTCACCTTCCAGGACTGGGCGCTGGGGCAGCTGTCCGACCGGGTGGCGCTGGCGGACGCCGAGGCGGTGCTCGAGGCGCGCTTCCTCCCCGGGCGCCAGCCCGGGACCAGGCAGGAGGAGCCCCCGGGCCGGTTCAAGGGCTCGCTGCGCTTCAAGGCGATGCTGGACCGGGCCCTGGAGCGCTACGAGGCGCAGGCCGTGCCGGAGGCCGACCTGGTGCTTTGGCCGGGGGCGGAGGTGCCGCACCGGGAGATCCGGGACTGGTACCTGCGCCACTACCGGCGCTATCCGCTCAACACCCGCAAGGACCGCATCTTCGCCCGGCTGCGCACCTGGGCGCGGGCGCAGCTGGAGCCCTTCCGCGACGAGCCGGAGGAGCGGGACCGCAGGAAGGCCATGGTCACAGCGCTCCGCCGCTACTTCGCCCTCTGGCCGACCCACTCCCCGCTGACCCTCTACCGGGAGATCCTGGGCCTCGGCGCACCGCGGGGCAAGCGGCCCCTGGATCTCGGCGCCGCGGTCCCGCCAGACGTGACCGAGGCCTCCCGCTACCTGCTGGACGGGACCGTGGCCACCGAGGACCTGGCGCCGCTGGTCTACCTGCAGGAGCGGCTGGAGGGGCTGGCTGACGAGTGGCGCCTGGATCACGTGGTGATCGACGAGGCGCAGGACTTCAGCCCGTTCCAGGTGTACCTGCTGCGCCGGCTCACCGAGCGGGACTCCTTCACCATCCTCGGCGACCTGAGCCAGGCGATCCACGCCGAAACGGGGGTGGCCGACTGGTCGGAGATCGCGGCGGTCTTCCCGCCGGGCGCGGTGCAACACTTTCGGCTGGAGCGGTCCTACCGGTCGACAGCCGGCATCGTCACCTTCGCGAACAGGGTACTGGCCCGGGTCGGCCTCACCGAGGGGCTGGCCCGCCCGGTCTACCGCGAGGGGCCGCCGGTGCGCCTCGCAGGCGTGGCGCGCAAAGAGTGGGTGAGCGCCGTGGCGGAGGAGGTGCGCCGGCTCCAGTCCGCCCACGCCTCGGTCGCGGTGGTCTGCCGCACCGGGGCGGAGGCCCGGGCGCTCGCGGACTGGCTGCGGGCGGAGGGCCTTGCGCCCGAGCTGATCACCCCCAGCCGGCACCGGTACCTGGGCGGCCTCTCCGTGATCGCCAGCTACCTGACCAAGGGGCTGGAGTTCGACGCGGTCCTGGTGGCCGACGCCGGCGCCCACAACTACGCGCTGAGCCGGCGCGACGCCCGGCTGCTCTACGTGGCCTGCACGCGCGCGCTGCACGAGCTCAGCGTGCTCTACACCGGCGAGGTGACGCCGCTGCTGGCGGAGGAGCAGTGAGGCGGTCGCCCGCGGCCCGACAGGACCCCGAAGAACGCAGAGGACCGGAGGCGCCTTCTGGCACCTCCGGTCCGTTTCCATGTTTGCGCCGATGCTACGCCCCATTCCGCAGCCGCAGCGCGCCGTGCATGACGGGGCCGACGTACTGGTTCAGCGGGAAGCCGTGGCGGATGGCGGCGCTGACGAACCGCTTGGCGGTGCGCACCGCGTCCGCCGCCCCGGCCCCCTTGGCCAGCTCGGCGGCGATGGCCGCCGCCGTCGTGCAGCCGGCGCCGTGGGTGTAGCCGTGGGCAACCTTCTCCGCCTCCAGCAGCACGAACTCCCTGCCGTCGTAGAACAGGTCGACAGCGTTCTCCACGCCCTGCAGCCTGCTGCCGCCCTTGATCAGCACGTTCTGCGCCCCGGCTGCGCGGATGCGGACCGCGGCGTCCTTCATGTCGTCCAGGGTGCGGATGGGGGGCCGCTGCGCCAGCTGCGCCGCCTCGAAGAGGTTCGGGGTCGTCACGAGGGCGCGGGGCAGGAGCAGCTCGCGGATGGCCGCCGCGTGGTCGGGCATCAGCACCTCGTCGGTCCCCTTGCAGACCATCACCGGGTCGACGACCACCCGCCGGACGTCGTAGCGCTCCAGCGTTCGGGCGACCAGTTCGACCACCGCTGCCGAGGCGAGCATGCCGGTCTTCAGCGCGTCGACGCCGATGCCCTCGAACACGGTGGCCAGCTGGGCCTCCACCACTGCCAGGTCCAGGGGGAAGACCCGGTGGCTCCAACCGTTGTGGGGATCCATGGCCACGATGACGTTCAGGACCGACATGCCGTAGACGCCCAGCTCCTGAAACGTCTTGAGATCCGCCTGTATGCCCGCACCGCCGCTGGTGTCGGAGCCGGCAATGGTGAGTGCCCTGTACACGCCCGATCCCTCCCAGTAAGCCTCCGTAGTTCCTGCCTGAAATGGTGCCGTCTCCGGGCTTGGTCGTCAACAGCCGCCGGCAGGACAAATTGGATGGGTCCAACCGGGTCACCCTCACGGCCGGTCCGGTGCCGTCGGATATGCGGTTGATTAGATAAATTTATCGGAGAATAGCACCGGAATGCGAAAGTTCTGCGTCCAATCTTACATCACGGTCATTCTGGCGTGAAATGGGGTGGTGCAGTTGGGAGGACGCTGGTGAGAGGCGCGCACATCATTCCTGAGAAGCGCCATCCGGGACTCGAGTGGGTGCGGGGGAGGCTGCTGCCGCAGCTGGTTCCGGACTGGCTCGTGCCGGGAGAACACCGCGACGACCGCGACCTGGCGGCGGTCCGCCACATGGGCGACGTCGCCGTCGCCTTCGTCATCGACGGGCCCGGGCATCCTGTATACGTGGACTGCGGCCTGCTGGGGAGCTGGGGCGTCGCGGAGACCGACCTGCTCGCACATGCCCTGGCCAACCTGGCGCGGACCTACCGGCCGTTTGCCCACCGCGGGAAGGGCGAGCGCCTGACCCTGGTGTGGGACGCGCACGACGGCTACGATGCGGCCCGCCTGCTCCTGACCCGCCGGCTCTGCGAGGCCGCCGCCCAGGTGCCTGGCAGCCCCGTGATCGGGGTGCCCCATCGCGACCGACTGGTGATGTTCGGCGACCGCGACCCGGACTTCGTGGCGGAGATGGCCGAGCTGATCGACTACGAGTTCAACAACCATCCCTACCCCGTCTCGTCGCAGCTGTACACGCTGTTCGGCGGGGTGCTGAGGCTCTACCGGCCCGACGTGCGGCAGGAAGCGGTTCTCAACTGAACGCGCCCATTGCGGCCTCCCAGTTGCAGCCCCAGAATCCGAACGTTTTTAGGTGATACGCTAAAAAAGTTCGGGTTTGTGGTTGACACGGATCGACCTGATCCGTAGAGTGAAGGTAGAGGCTGGCCGTTGCGGCCGGCTGTGGAGGAAAGTGTGCCTAGGGTTCCGCGGCGCAGCGCAAGCGCCGGTCCGCGACCGAGCGGCACAGGCCGGGCGGCGCCCGGCTACACCGGTGGGCGAAAAACCCGGGCGGGCAGGTTTCACTCCAAGGCGGGGAGTGTACCTGCCCGCCAGTCATTTTTCGGACCCGGTTCCGGGGGAGACTTCATCATCCATCCTATCTGTGCTCAGGGAGGCATGCTGCTGTGGCTGCTCGTGAGGCGGTCCGCCCGAACGACGCATCGCTGGGGATCCTCGACCGTGTGTTCAAGCTCACGGAGAACCGTTCCGATGTCAAGACGGAGGTTCTCGCCGGCCTGACCACCTTTGTCACGATGGCCTACATCATCGTCGTCAACCCGAAGACCTTGTCCGCCACAGGCATGGATGAGGGCGCTCTCTTCATGGCCACCATCCTGGCCGCGGCAGTCTCGACGCTCGTCATGGGCCTCGTGGCCAACTGGCCCGTTGCCCTGGCCCCCGGCATGGGCCTCAACGCCTTCTTCGCCTTTACCCTCGTCGGTGGTCTGGGCCTCTCCTGGCAGCAGGCGCTGGGCGCGGTGCTCATCTCGGGCATCCTGGCGCTCATCGTCACCGCAACGGGCCTCCGGGAGTTGATGATCCGGGCGATTCCGGAGCCGCTCAAGCACGCGGTCACCGCCGGCATCGGCTTCTTCATCATGCTGATCGGCCTCATCAACGCCGGCATCGTTACAGCCAGCGAGGCCACCACCGTCGCTCTGGGCGACCTCTCCGACCCGAAGACGCTGCTGGCCGTCATCGGCGTCATCATCACCGGCGTGCTGGTGGCCCGCAAGGTGACCGGCGGCATCCTGCTGGGCATCCTCATCACCACCGTCATCGGCATCCCGATGGGCGTCACCACGATGCCCGAATCCTGGGTCTCCGCCCCGCCCTCGCTGGCCCCGTCCTTCCTCAAGTTGAGCTTCGACGGCCTGTTCAGCCCCGGCATGATCACCGTGATCTTCGCCATGTTCTTCGCCGACCTGTTCGACACCATCGGCACCTTCGTGGGCGTCGCCTCCAAGGCCGGCATGGTCGACAAGGAGGGCAACCTGAAGGGCGGCAACCGCGCGCTGATCGCCGACTCGCTCGGTACGATCATCGGCTCGCTCTTCGGCACCTCCAACACCACCACCTACGTCGAGTCCGCCGCCGGCGTGACGGCGGGCGGCCGCACCGGCCTCACCGCCATCACGGTCGCCGTGCTCTTCCTGCTGGCCTCCCTCTTCTCGGGTGCCTTCCTGGCGATTCCGGGGCAGGCCACCGCACCGGCCCTCATCATCGTCGGCGCCATGATGGCCTCCTCCATTACGCAGATCGACCTGGACGACTTCGGCATCGCCCTGCCGGCCATCATCACGGCCCTGATGATGCCCTTCACGTTCTCCATCGCCCAGGGCCTGGCGCTGGGCTTCATCGCTTACGCCGCCATCGCCCTGATGACGGGCCGGGCCAGCAAGGTCCACTGGATGATGTGGGTGCTCGCGGCCTTCTTCATCGCCCATTTCACCATCGAGGCCCTGAAGTCGTAACGGAGCATCCCTCGCAAGCACCGGCGGGGCTCGGGTCAGACCCCGGGCCCCGCCTGGCGCACTTGCGGCCCGGGCGCCGGGAGGCTACGCTGTAGACAGGAAGACCTGTCCGCAAAAGGGAGATGATGCCGATGATCGAGCGCTATACCCGGCCGCGCATGGCGCAGCTCTGGTCGCAGGCCAACCGGTTCCAGAAGTGGCTCGAGGTCGAGCTGCTGGCCTGCGAGGCATGGGCGCAGCTGGGGGCCATCCCGGCCGATGCCGTCAGGGAGCTGCGCGCCCGCGCCTTCACCGTGGACGAGGCCTTCGTCCGGCGGGTGGCCGAGATCGAGGCGACCACCCGACACGACGTCATCGCCTTCACCACCGCCTGCGCCGAGCGGATTGACCACCCGGCCGCCCGCTACATCCACTACGGCCTCACCTCCACCGACGTGGTGGACACCGCGCTCTCCGCCGTGCTCAACGAGGCCGTGCAGGAGGTGCAGCGGGGGCTGGAGCGGCTGATCGCCGCCCTGGGCCGCCAGGCCGTGGCGCACAAGTACACCCCGATCATGGGGCGCACCCACGGCGTGCACGCCGAGCCCACCTCGTTCGGCCTGAAGCTGGCCGTCTTCTACGCCCAGTTCAAGCGCGACGCCGCGCGCATCGAGCAGGCCCGCCAGTCCATCGCCGTGGGCAAGCTCTCCGGGGCCGTGGGCAACTACGGCAACATCGACCCGTTCGTGGAGCAGTACGTCTGCGAGCGCATGGGCCTGGGCGTGGCCGACATCTCGACGCAGGTGCTGCAGCGGGACCGGCACGCCCACCTGATGACCGCCCTGGCCATCCTGGGCTCCTCGCTGGACAGCCTGGCCACCGAGCTCAGGCTCCTGCAGAAGACCGAGACCCGCGAGGTGGAGGAGCCGTTCTCCCGAGGGCAGAAGGGCTCCAGCGCCATGCCCCACAAGCGGAACCCGGTCACCCTGGAGCAGATCTCCGGCCTCAGCCGCATCCTGCGGGCCAACGCCATCGCGGCGCTGGAGAACGTGCCGCTCTGGCACGAGCGCGATATCTCCCACTCCTCCGTGGAGCGGGTCATTCTGCCCGACTCCACCATCCTGGCCGACTACCTGCTGGACAAGATGACCTGGGTGGTCGAGAACCTGCACGTCTACCCCGAGAACATGAAGCGTTCCATGCAGGCCTCCTACGGCCTGACCTCCTCGGGCTCGGTGCTGCTCGCCCTGGTGGAGAAGGGGCTCTCCCGGGAGCAGGCCTACGCCGTCGTGCAGGAGCGGGCCATGCAGGCCTGGGCGGAGGGCACGCACCTGCGCCGCCTCCTGGAGCAGGACCCCACCGTCCAGTCGCTGTTGACCCCCGCCGAGCTGGACGCCGCGTTTGACCTGAGCCACCACCTCCGGCACGTGGACACCATCATGAAGCGACTGGGGTTGAGCGAATGAACAGCGTGGGCAGCATACTCGTGGGCGCCCTGGGCGGCCTGCTGGTCACGGTGCTGGTCACCTACCTGTGGCCGAAGAACCGCAACCGGCACCTGGGCGCGCTGGTGGGCGCGCTTCTGGGCTTTGCACTGGCGTTCCTGGTGATGACCCGGGTGCAGATCTGACGGGGGGAATGGGGAACCGATGGGCGATTCGGTCCGGAAAGGAGAGCGGCTCCTGGTGGGCGAGGGGATGGCGGTCTGGGCGGCGGACAAGCCCGGCGGGCTGATCCTGGAGTTCGCTGACGAGGCCGTGTGCGAGGCGGCCTTCCGCATCCAGCAGCTGCTGGAGCGCCACGCCGTCCCCACGGGATTCGTGGAGCGCCTGGGCAGCCGGATCCTCCTCGCCCGCCGGCTCGAGCTGCTTCCGGTGGAGGTGGTCATCGAGGCGGCGCCGGGTCAGGTGGACGTCGCGTTCCGCGCCGGCGGCCGGACCCTGGACCGCGCGGAGGCCGAGTCTCTCCTCACGCCGGATCGCCTGGAGCGCATCGAGGACCTGGCCGCGCACGCGGCGCGCTCGCTGCGGGCCCACCTGAGCCTGCGGGGGATCGCACACCTGCGTGCGCGGCTCCGCTTCGGCCTCACCGAAGATGGCGCCTGCCTTCTGCAGGTGGTCAACCCGCTCGAATGCGAGCTGGGGTCCACCGACATGAGGCAGGTCGCTGAGTTGTTGGGGGGGTAGTGGTATGAACTGCCTGCTCGAGGTGCCAGACCTGGGCCTCCGGAGACTGCACCGGGGCAAGGTGCGCGAGGTCTTCGAACTCGGCGCCGACCGGCTCCTGATGGTGGCCACCGACCGGCTGTCGGCGTTCGACGTCGTCTTCCCGCAGGGGATCCCCGGCAAGGGCCGGGTGCTCACCCAGATGAGCCTCCTCTGGTTCCGGGCCACCGAGCACATCGTGCCCAACCACCTGATCCAGGCCGACCTGAGCGGCCTGGGCCTGCCCGACCACGTCCTGCCCCTGCTGGAGGGGCGGTCGATGGTGGTCCGCCGGGCCCGGCGCATCGACGTCGAGTGCGTGGTGCGGGGCTACCTGGCCGGTTCGGGCTGGAAGGAGTACCAGGCGAGCCGCTCGGTCTGCGGCGTCCCCCTGCCAGAGGGGCTTCGGCTCTCCAGCCGGCTGCCGGAGCCCATCTTCACCCCGGCGCTGAAGAACGACGCCGGCCACGACGAGAACGTCCCGGAATCCCGCGTGCGAGCGGTATATGGAGACGCGGTGACCGACTTCATCAAGCAGCGTTCGCTGGAGCTCTACCGCTTCGCCTCCCGGGCCGCCGCCCGGGCGGGCATCATCCTGGCGGACACCAAGTTCGAGTACGGCCTGGTGGGCGACGCGATCGTGCTGATCGACGAGGTGTTCACCCCCGACTCCAGCCGGTACTGGCCGGCGGACCGGTACCAGGAGGGGGCGCCGGTGGACAGCCTGGACAAGCAGCCGGTGCGGGACTACGTGGAGCGGATCGGGTGGAACAAGCAGCCGCCGGCGCCGCAGCTGCCTGACGAGCTGATTGCCGAGACCGCCAGGCGGTACGAGGACGTGCTGGAACGGCTGCGCCGGGTGCTGGCCTGAGGTGCCTTCTCACGCAGCGCGAACAAGTTGAAGGGAGCGGTTGTCGATGCGGTTCCAGGCCGAGGTGATCGTCAGTCTGAAGAAAGGCGTGCTCGACCCCCAGGGCTCTGCGGTGGAGGGCGCCATCAAGAGCCTGGGCTATGAGGGCGTGGGCCAGGTGCGCTTCGGCAAGCATATCACCCTCGTCGTCGAGGCCGGGTCCAGGGAGGCGGCGGAAGCGCTGGTGGCCGACCTCTGCAAGCGCATCCTGTCCAACCCGGTGATGGAGACCTTCACCTTCACGGTCACGGAGGTGGCATGAGTTGCGGTTCGGTGTCACCGTCTTCCCCGGCACCAACTGCGAGATGGACACCTTTTACGCCATCCGCGAGGCCATCGGGGAGCAGGCCGATTACGTCTGGCACCAGGACAGGGACCTTTCGCATTACGACGCCATCCTGATCGCCGGTGGCTTCTCCTACGGCGACTACCTGCGGACCGGTGCCATCGCCCGCTTCGCGCCGGTGATGGACGCCATTGCCGAGTTCGCCGCAAAGGGCGGCCTGGTGCTGGGAATCTGCAACGGCTTCCAGATCCTCACCGAGGCGGGGCTGCTGCCCGGCGCCCTGCAGCGCAACGCCCACCTCAAGTTCCGCTGCTCGTGGGTCCACCTGCGGGTGGAGAACGCAGACACCCCTTTCACGGGCGGCTGCCGCCCCGGCCAGGTGCTCAGGATACCCGTCAACCACGGCGAGGGCAACTACTTCGCGGACCCCGACACGCTGCGTGAGCTGAACGAGAACAATCAGATCCTGTTCCGCTATTGTACGGCAGACGGCGAAGTGACCCCCGAGGCCTCCCCCAACGGGTCGCTGGAGAACATCGCCGGCATCATCAACAAGGCCGGCAACGTGGCCGGCATGATGCCCCATCCCGAACGGGCCTGCGAACCGATCCTCGGTTCGGCCGACGGGCGCTATCTCCTCACCTCTATGGTGAACTTCCTGACGGGGAGGGCCAGCCATGTCTGAGCAGCAGCCTTGGCTTCTGGTGGGCCTGAAGGAGGACGAATACCGGCGGGTCGTCCAGATTCTCGGCCGGGAACCCAACCACGTCGAGCTGCAGATGTTCGGCGTGATGTGGTCGGAGCACTGCTCCTACAAGCACTCCCGGGCGACCCTGAAGCGGCTCCCCACCAAGGGGGAGCGGGTGCTGCAGGGGCCGGGCGAGAACGCCGGCGTCATCAAGGTGGACGACGACCTGGCGGTCGCCTTCAAGATCGAGTCCCACAACCACCCCTCCTTCGTGGAGCCCTTCCAGGGGGCGGCCACCGGGGTGGGGGGCATCCTGCGCGACGTCTTCACCATGGGCGCCAGGCCGGTCGCGCTGCTCAACTCGCTCCGCTTCGGCCCGCTGGATGACCCCAGACAGCGCCACCTGTTCTCCGGCGCCGTGGCAGGCATCGGCCACTACGGCAACTGCGTCGGCGTGCCCACCATCGGCGGCGAGGTTTACTTTGACGAGTCCTACAGGGGCAACTGCCTCGTCAACGCCATGTGCATCGGCATCCTCCACCCGGACAAGATCCACAAGGGCATCGCCGCCGGGCCCGGAAACCCCCTCATGGTGGTGGGCGCCCGCACGGGCCGCGACGGCATTCACGGCGCGTCGCTGCTGGCCTCGGCTGAGTTCAGCGAGGGCTCCGAGGAGATGCGCTCCACGGTTCAGGTGGGCGACCCGTTCATGGGGAAGCTGCTGCTGGAGGCCTGCCTCGAGCTATTCGAGACTGACGCCGTGGTCGGCATTCAGGACATGGGCGCCGCCGGCCTGATCTCCTCCTCGTCTGAGATGGCCGCCCGCGGCAACGTGGGCGTCGAGATCGACGTGCGCAAGGTGCCCGCCCGCGAGGAGGGGATGGAGCCGTGGGAGTTCCTGCTTTCGGAGTCGCAGGAGCGTATGCTCGTCTGCGTCAAGAAGGGCCGGGAGCCCGAGGTCGAGGCCATCTTCAAGAAGTGGGGCCTGCTCTCCGCCGTCATCGGGCAGGTGACGGACGACGGCATGGTGCGGGTGCTCGACGGGGACCGGGTGGTGGCCGAGGTGCCGGCCCACGCCCTGGCCGACGAGGCCCCGGTCTACCATCCCGCCAAGGCCGAGCCGGCCTACCTTGCCGGGCTGCGGGCCTTTGACTGGTCGGCCCTGCCGGAGCCGGAGGACTGGAACGCCACGCTGCTCAAGCTCCTGAACTCGCCCAACATCGGCTCCAAGGAGTGGGTCTACCAGCAGTACGACCAGATGGTGCTGCTGGGCACGGTCATCGCCCCGGGAGGTGATGCCGGGGTCATCCGCATCCGCTCCGCCGCCGGGCCGGGCAGCCACGGCGTCACCCGCCAGAAGCCGGGCGTCGACCTGCCCCGCCCCACCGCCCCGGAGGGGCCCCAGAAGGGCATCGCCGCCAAGATCGACTGCAACGGCCGCTACGTCTACCTGAACCCCCGGCGGGGCACCGCCATCGCCGTGGCCGAGGCGGCCCGCAACTGCGTCGTGACCGGCGCCCGGCCCGTAGCCATCACCAACAACTGCAACTTCGGCAACCCCGAGAAGCCCGAGATCTTCTGGACCTTCGACGAAGCGATCACCGGCATGGCCGAGGCGTGCGAGGCCCTGGGCACGCCCGTCACCGGCGGGAACGTCTCCTTCTACAACGAGACCAGCGGCGAGCCGATCCATCCCACCCCGACGATCGGCATGGTCGCCGTGCACGAGAACCTCGACCGCCTCACCACCCCGGGCTTCAAACAGGCCGGCGACGTGATCGTCCTGCTGGGCGAGACCCGGGATGAGCTGGGTGGCTCGGAGTACGCCAAGCTGATCCACGGCGTGCTGGCCGGCGACGCCCCTGCGCTTGACCTCGCCTTCGAGAAGCGACTGCAGGACGTGGTGCTGCGGGCGGTCCACGAGGGACTGGTCACGGCCGCCCACGACGTGGCGGAGGGCGGCATCGCCGTGGCCCTGGCGGAGATGGCGATTGCCTCCGGGAACGAGGCGCTGGGCTGCCAGGTCAGCCTCTTCCTGGGCGAGGGCCGGATCGACGGCCAGATCTTCGGCGAGTCGCAGTCCCGCATTCTGCTCACGGCCACGCGGGAGCAGGTGGGGCGCCTGCAGGCCCTGCTGATGGTCGAGCAGATCCCGTTCAGGGTGCTGGGCGACGTGACCGAAGACGGCCGCTTCCGGCTGGCCGCCCTGGCACCGGGCAAGGAGTCCGCTGCCATCTACCGCCGCCAGGAGCTGATCGACCTGCCGGTGGCTGCGCTGGCCAAAGCGTACAAGGAGGCGATCCCCCGATGGATGGGCGAATGAGCGCCCCCGGCGTGGCTCCCCCGGGAGCGTCGCCGGAGCCCGGGCGTGCGGGCAGGCAGACCGATCCCACCCTGGCCCTGGCGCTCGAGCCCTACCGCGCAGTGCTGGCTGCGGCGAACCCCGAAAAGGGCCCGGTGGACGAGTGCGGCGTCTTCGGCATCTACGGCCACCCCGGGGCGGCCCGGGTGGTCTACCACGCCCTGATCGCCCTGCAGCACAGGGGGCAGGAGTCGGCGGGCATCGTCGCTGCCGACGGCGGGAACCTCATCGCCCACCGGGGCATGGGCCTGGTGAGCGAGGTCTTCGAGAAGCCCGAGTCCCTCGACCGGCTGGTGGGCGACGTGGCCATCGGCCACGTGCGCTACTCCACCACCGGCTCCTCCCGCCTGAGCAACGCCCAGCCCATCGTCGTCAACACCCGGCGCGGGGGGCTGGCCCTGGCGCACAACGGCAACCTGGTGAACGCCGCCGCCATCCGGCACCAGCTGGAGGAGGAGGGCGCCATCTTCGCCACCAGCGTCGACACCGAGGTGCTCGTGCACCTGATCGTCCGCTCCCGGGCGGGGAGCCTGGAGGAGGCGGTGATGGACGCCATCGCGCAGGTGCACGGCGGCTACGCGCTGCTCATCCTGGCCGAGGACCGGCTGATCGGCCTGCGCGACCCGCACGGCATCCGGCCGCTGCAGCTGGGCCGCCTGGACGGCCGGTGGGTGCTGGCCTCGGAGTCCTGCGCCTTCGACACCATCGGCGCCGAGTTCGTGCGCGAGGTGGCCCCGGGCGAGATGATCACCATCAGCGAGGGCGGCAAGCTCCGGTCGCAGGCGGCGGTGAAGCAGGCGGCGCCGCCCCGCCCTTGCATCTTCGAGTTCATCTACTTCGCCCGGCCCGACTCGCAGCTGGAGGGGGCCAACGTGCACACCGTGCGCAAGGCGATGGGCCGCCAGCTGGCGCGGGAGGCGCCGGCCGAGGCGGACATCGTCATCGGCGTGCCGGACTCCTCGATCTCGGCGGCGACGGGGTACGCCGAAGAGGCGGGCATCCCTTACGAGGTGGGGCTCATCAAGAACCGCTACATCGCCCGCACCTTCATCCTGCCCTCGCAGACCGGCCGGGAGGCCGCCCTGAAGCTGAAGCTGAACCCCCTGCGCAAGGTCATCGAGGGCAAGCGGGTGGTGCTGGTGGACGACTCCATCGTGCGGGGAACCACGTCCCGCCGGCTGGTCAGCCTCCTGCGGGAGGCGGGGGCGCGGGAGGTGCACATGCGCATCGCCTCGCCGCCCTACCGGAACGCCTGCCACTACGGCATCGACACCTCCCGGTCCAGCGACCTGATCGCCCGGGGGCGGGAGGTGCAGGAGATCTGCGACGCGATCGGCGCCGACTCGCTGGCCTTTCTGTCGGTGGAGGGGATGGTGCAGGCGACGGGGCTGCCGCAGGACGCGACCCGCGGCTTCTGCCTGGCCTGCTTCACCGGCAACTACCCCGTGCCCGTCCCCGAGGGCGCGGAGAAGTACGCGCTGGAAGGGGGCTGCGGGGATGACTGATGGCCGGTCCCGCTGCGCGCAATGGGAGCGGCACTTGCCGGAAGGGGGCTGCAGCGATGGCTGACCGCGAGCTCACCTACGCCGACGCGGGAGTGAACCGGGAGCGGCACTACCGCCTGGTGGAGCGCATCGCCGCCCACACGGCCCGCACCCTGCAGCGGCCCGGGGTGCTCGGGAACATCGGCGCCTTCGGCGGGCTCTTCGCGCCGGACCTGACGAAATACCCCGATCCGGTGCTGGTAAGCGGCACCGACGGCGTGGGCACCAAGCTCCGCCTGGCCTTCCTGAGCGGCCGGCACGACACGGTGGGCATCGACCTGGTGGCGATGTCGGTCAACGACATCCTCTGCCAGGGGGCGGAGCCGCTCTTCTTCCTGGACTACATCGGCACCGGCCAGAAGGACCTGGCGGTGCTGGAGCAGGTGGTGAAGGGCATCGCCGACGGCTGCCTGCAGGCCGGATGCGCCCTGATCGGCGGCGAGACCGCCGAGCTGCCCGGCATGTACGCCCCGGGCGAGTACGACCTGGCCGGCTTCGCCGTGGGCATCGTCAACCGGGACCGGATCATCACCGGCGACCGGGTGGCCGCAGGCGACCGGCTGGTGGCCCTGGCCTCCAGCGGGCTGCACGCCAACGGCTACTCGCTGGCCCGCCGGGTGCTGCTCACCGTGGACGGCGGCGCCTTCGACCTGAACGAGCGGCCGCCGGAGCTGGGCGGGCAGTCGGTCATCGACGCCATGCTCACCCCGACCCGCATCTACGCCCGCACGGTGCTGGCCCTGCTGGAGCGCTTCGACGTGCACGGCATCGCCAACATCACCGGCGGCGGGCTGCACGAGAACATCCCCCGCATGCTGCCGCCCGGCTGCCGGGCCGTCGTCTACCGGTCCACCTGGGAGGTGCCCGGCATCTTCCGGCTGATCCAGCGGCTCGGGCCGGTGGCGCAGACGGAGATGGAGGCCACCTTCAACCTGGGGATCGGGATGGTCCTGGCCGTCCCCGCCGACCAGGCGGAGACGGTGGCCGCCGCCGCCCGGGAGCTGGGGGAGGCCGCCTGGGTGGTGGGCGAGGTCGTTGCGGATGCGGGCAGCGCTTCCCGGGTGGAGGTGCGGCCATGATCCGCATCGGCGTGCTGATCTCGGGCAACGGCAGCAACCTGCAGGCGATCCTGGACGCCTGCAGGGAAGGGCGCATCCCCGGAGAGGTCGTCGTGGTCCTCTCCGACAAGGCCGACGCCTTCGGACTGGAGCGGGCGCACCGGGCCGGCGTGGAGGCCATCCACGTGGATCCCGCGGCCTATCCCACCCGCACGGCTTTTGACGCCGCCCTGGCGGAGCTGCTGCAGGCCAGGGAGGTCGACCTGGTCTGCCTGGCCGGCTACATGCGGTTGGTGCGCAAGCCGATGCTGACGGCCTTCCCGGACCGCATCCTCAACATCCACCCCTCGCTGCTGCCGGCCTTCCCGGGGCTGGACGCCCAGGGGCAGGCCCTGGCCTACGGGGTGAAGGTGGCGGGCTGCACGGTCCACTTCGTCACCGCGGGCATGGACGAGGGGCCGATCATCCTGCAGGCCGCCGTGCCCGTGCTGGAGGACGACACGCACGAGGACCTGCGGGCGCGCATCCAGGCGGAGGAGCACCGCATCTACCCCGAGGCGGTCCGCCTGTTCGCCGAGGGGCGCCTGCGGATCGAGGGGCGCCGGGTGCGCATCCTGAGTCCGACAGCACAGGAGGGGGATTCCTGACGTGGGACGGCAGTTCGTCCTCGGTCTGGGCCTGGTGGAGGATGAGGACCGGCTGGTCGTGGTGCGGAACCGCTGGCCCATCGGTGACGTCTGGTCGCTGCCCGGCGGGCAGCTGGAGGTGGGTGAGTCGCTCACCGACTGCGTGGTCCGGGAGGTGCAGGAGGAGACCGGCCTCCTGGTCGCCCCGGTGGAGCTGGCCTACGTGCTGGACACCCACAACCTGATCCACGACCAGCACTTCCTGGTGCACGTCTTCTCCTGCCGCCTGGTCGCCGGTCCGCTGCGGGTGCCCGAGAACGACGAGTACGTGGTCGACTGCCGCTGGGTGAAGCGCGACGAGGTCGCACGGTACATCACCTGGCCCACCTACCGCGACCCGCTCCTGGCCTACCTGGCCGGCCACGAGCGGCGCTACTGGCTGGATCGCGACGGGTACCGCCCGGAGCTGGGAAAGGGGCCGGACCCGAGAGAGAGGGAGGAATAGACATGGCCGTGAAGCGTGCGCTGATCAGCGTCTATGACAAGCGGGGGATCGTGGAACTGGCTCAGGGGCTGGCGGCTCTCGGCGTGGAGATCATCTCCACCGGTGGCACCTACCGCACGCTCCAGGCCGCGGGCGTGCCGGTGCGTGAAGTGGCCGAGGTGGCGGGCTTCCCCGAGATCCTCGACGGGCGGGTGAAGACCCTGCAGCCCCAGATCCACGCCGGCATCCTGGCCATCCGGTCCAACCCGGCCCACATGGCCCAGCTGGCCGAGCACGGGGTGACCCCCATCGACCTCGTGGTGGTGAACCTCTACCCCTTCCGGGAGACGGTGGCCAATCCGGCCGTCACCCTGGAGGAGGCCATCGAGAAGATCGACATCGGCGGGCCCACCATGGTCCGGGCGGCCGCCAAGAACTACCAGGACGTGGGCGTCATCGTCAACCCCGACCGGTACGCGGACGTGCTGGCCGAACTGCGGGCGACGGGCGACCTGTCCCTCCGGACCCGGTTCGCCCTGATGCTGGAGGCGTTCCAGCACACGGCCGTCTACGACAACGCCATCGCCGGCTGGCTGGCCACCCGGGGGCGGGAGATCATTGCCGCCCGGGCCGCGGGCGAGGCGCCGCCGGCCGGCTCGGGCGCAGACTCACCGTTCCCGCAGGCCCTGTCCCTCACCTTCACCAAGGTGCAGGAGCTGCGGTACGGCGAGAACCCGCACCAGTTGGCGGCCTTCTACAGCGACGGGACCGCCGCGGGCACCGTGATCGCCCGGGCGAAGCAGCTCCACGGCAAGGAGCTCTCCTACAACAACATCAACGACGCCCATGCCGCGCTGGAGCTGGTGAAGGAGTTCACCGAGCCGGCCGCGGTGGCGGTCAAGCACGCCAACCCGTGCGGGGTGGCCGTGGCGCCCACCATCGCCGAGGCCTACCGCAAGGCCTACGAGGCCGACACCGTCTCGATCTTCGGCGGCATCGTCGCCCTGAACCGCCCGTGCGACCGGGAGACCGCCGAGGAGCTCAGCAAGATCTTCCTGGAGATCGTGATCGCCCCGTCGTTCGAGCCGGACGCCCTGAAGGTGCTCGAGAAGAAGAAGAACCTGCGGCTCTTGGAGATCGGCCCCATCGACCCCAACCCGCCGGCCGGCTTCGACATGAAGCGGGTGGGCGGCGGCCTGCTGGTGCAGAGCTGGGACGCCATCGCCGAGGATCCGGCGGCCTGGAAGGCCGTCACCCGGACCGCCCCGACGGCCGAACAGCTCAGGGACCTGGCCTTCGCCATGAAGGTCTGCAAGCACGTGAAGTCCAACGCCATCGTGGTGGCGAAGGGCGGCCAGACCCTGGGCGTGGGCGCGGGTCAGATGAACCGCATCGACGCGGCCCGGTTCGCCATCAAGCAGGCCGGTGCGAACGTGAAGGGAGCCGTGCTGGCCTCCGATGCGTTCTTCCCGTTCCCCGACGTGGTGGAAGCGGCCGGCGAGGCGGGCATCGCCGCCATCGTCCAGCCCGGCGGCTCCATCCGGGACGAGGAGTCGATCGCCCGGGCGGACGCGCTCGGGATCGCCATGGTGTTCACGGGGGTGCGGCACTTCCGGCACTAGGAAGCAGGCGGCGACGAGGGGAGGAGGATCCGCATGAAGGTCTTGATCGTCGGCGGGGGCGGGCGGGAGCACGCCCTCGCCTGGAAGGCGGTTCAGAGCCGGCACATCGACGAGCTGCACGTGGCCCCGGGCAACCCGGGCATCGGCCGGTTCGCCTGGTGCCACCCAGAGGTGAAGGCCGCCGACGTGGAGGGACAGGTGGCGCTCGCCCGCCGGCTGGGGATTGACCTGGTGATCGTGGGGCCCGAGGATCCGCTGGCGGCGGGCCTGGTGGACGCGCTGACCGCCGCGGGGATCCGCGCCTTCGGCCCCACCGCCGCGGCGGCCCGGATCGAGGCCTCCAAGGCGTTCGCCAAGGAGGTGATGGCCGCGGCCGGCGTGCCCACCGCGGCCCACGCCGTCTTCACCGAGTACGAGCCCGCCCTGGCCTACCTGGAGACGCATCCCGGCCCCATCGTCATCAAGGCCGACGGCCTGGCCGCGGGCAAGGGCGTGCAGGTCTGCGCGGACCGCGCGGAGGCCCGCCGGGCCCTGCAGACCGCCATGCTGGACCGGGCGTTCGCCGAGGCGGGCAGCCGGGTGGTGATCGAGGAGTACCTGGAGGGGGAGGAGGTATCGGTTCTCGCCTTCAGCGACGGCCGCACGGTGAAGCAGATGGTGGCGGCGCAGGACCACAAGCGGCTGGGCGAAGGCGACACCGGCCCCAACACCGGCGGGATGGGCACCTACGCGCCGGTGCCCGCCTACACGCCGGCCATCGCGGACGAGGTGCAGCGCCGGATCCTCGAGCCGACCATCGGCGAGCTGGCTCGCCGGGGTACGCCATTTGTCGGCTGCCTCTTCGCCGGCCTGATGCTGACGGCCGCCGGGCCGAAGGTCATCGAGTTCAACGCCCGGTTCGGCGACCCCGAGACGCAGGTCGTCATGCCGCTGCTTGACAACGACCTCCTGGAGGTGGTTACGGCCTGCGTGGAGGGGCGGCTGCACGAGGTGGAGCTGCGCTTCCGCCCGGGAGCGGCGGCCAACATCGTGCTGGCCTCTGCCGGCTACCCGGGCCGCTACGCGAAGGGCCTGCCCATCGACGGCCTGGTGGAGGCAGACCAGGCAGGCGTCACCGTGTTCCACGCGGGTACCGCCTTCAACGACGACGGTATCCTGGTCACCGCAGGAGGGCGGGTCCTGGGCGTCATGGCCACCGGCCCGACCGTCCGCGCCGCGCTGGCGCAGGCCTACGCCGGCGTCGAGCGGATCCGGTTCGAGGGCAAGACCTACCGGCGCGACATCGGCGCCCGGGCCCTGTAGGCCCGGTTCGCTCGATTCCCGCAGGCCGGGTTCCCCCTGTTCTTGACACGTTGGTTCGTGTAAAGTAAGACTGAAGACTTAAAGGTGTACGTCTGAAGGTCTGGCGGTTACGCAGCCCTACGTCGTCTTGGGGGTTTGAGATGGTCCACGTCCGCACGGAGCAGCTGACTTACCTCGCAGCGGGAGTGCTCCTCCTCCAGGGCCTGCTGTTATACCTGGTTCCCGATCAGTTCGCCGGCCCGTTCGCGGGCCTCGGCGAGGCGTTCGTCCCCGCACTGGCTGTGGCGTTCGCCGTCGGCAGCGCCTTCCTGTTCGCACTGCCCCGAATGCCGTTCAGGGGCCTGCTACGGACGCTCCTCTACGTGCCGGCGCTCGTTCCGCCGACGCTGTTGACCGCGCTCTCCATCTGGGCCGGGTGGTGGCTCGGCGCTTGCTTTTATGGCGGCGTGACCCTCGCGCTGGGGGCGGGACCGCGGGTCCTGCACCGGGAGCGGCTGCTCCAGGCCGAGCGCGAGCGCACCGAGCGGACGCTGCGGGAGAGCGAGGCGCGCTTCCGCAGCGCTTTCCACAACGCCCCGATCGGCGTCGCCCTGCTCTCCGCCGACCGGCGCTGGCTCCAGGTGAACCGGGCGCTGACGGCGATGCTGGGGTACACCGAGAACGAGCTGGTGGGGCGGCCGGTCGACGACTTCGTCCACCCGGAGGACCGCATCGGTACGGACTGCCCGCTGGCCGGGCCCGTCCCCCAGGGGGCGGCGGCTGCGGCCGGCGTCTGCCGCCGGGAGCGGCGCTTCCGCCACAAGAGCGGGCGCACGGTATGGGTGGAGCAGACCTGCAGCCGCATCGACCAGGGACCCGGGGTCCACTACTTCATCGTCCAGTTCCAGGACACCACGGAGCGGAGGGAGGCCGAGGCGCGGCTCCGGCGGATGGCCAGCCGCGACGCCCTCACGGGGCTCTACAACCGCAGGGCGTTCCAGGCGGAACTGGAGCGCCACCTGGAGCTGGCCCGAAAAAACCTGGTGCGGGGTGCACTGCTCTTCCTGGACCTCGACCTGTTCAAGTTCGTCAACGACACGCTGGGCCACCTCGCCGGCGACCAGGTGCTCGTCCGGGTGGCGGATATCATCCAGAGCCACCTCAGGCCCACCGACATCGCCGCCAGGCACGGCGGCGACGAGTTCGCCATCCTGATGCCCTACACCGGGCGCGAGGCCGTGTCGGTCGCGGAGTCGATCCTGCAGGGATTGCAGGAGGAGCCGATCGCGGTGAAAGACCGCAGCGTGACCATCACCGGCTCCGTCGGCATCACCTTTTTCCCCGACCACGGCCTGACGGCCGAGACCCTTCTGGCGCAGGCCGACATGGCGATGTACAAGGCCAAGGAGTCGGGGCGCAACACGGTGGCCGTCTTCGAGGAAGAGGACGTGTGGCGGGACGAGATGGCCGCCAAGCTCTCCTGGGACCTGCGCCTGCGGGAGGCGCTGCGGCAGGACCGGTTCGTGCTGCACGCCCAGCCGATCCTCGACCTGCGGACGGGGCGCGTCACCCGCCTGGAGCTGCTCCTGCGCCTGGTCGGGGAGAACGGGGAGCTGACCGCGCCCGGCGAGTTCCTGGCCGGCGCCGAACGCTTCGGCCTGATCCAGGAGATCGACCGCTGGGTGATCCGGGAGGCCATCCGGCTGATGGCCGAACTCCGGCGCACCGACATCGAGGCGTTCGAGGTCAACCTCTCCGCGAAGACCATCTCGGACCCCGGGCTGGCGCGCATGATCAAGGAGGAGCTGGAGCTGCACCAGGTGGACCCCTCCAGGCTGGTGCTGGAGATCACCGAGACCGCGGCCATCGGCGACATGGAGCAGGCCCGCCGGTTCATCGCGACCATGCACGGGCTGGGCTGCCGCTTCGCGCTGGACGACGTCGGGTCCGGCTTCTCCACCCTCCACTTGCTGAAGCACCTGCCGGTGGACTACCTGAAGATCGACGGCGCCTTCATCTGCAACCTGCCGCACGAGTCCGCAGACCAGCACCTGGTGCGGGCCATGGTGGCCATGGCCCGGTCGCAGGGCCAGAAGACCATCGCGGAGTTCGTCGACAGCGAGGAGACGCTGCGGCTGGTGCGGGAGTTCGGCGTGGACTACGCCCAGGGCTACCTGGTGGGCCGCCCGAGCCGGATGTGGCTGACTCCGCAAGACGATGCACCGGAACCCCGCACAGCCCCCGTCTAACTGGCAGAGTCCAGCCACAGGAGGGAAATCGTATGAAGCGTGGGTTGGTTGCAGCACTACTCGCCGGTCTCCTGGTCATCGGCATCGCCTCCTTCGTGCCCGGCCCGAACCCGGTGCAGGCCGCTGAGGCCGCGGCTTCAGAGCGGACGATCACCGTCACGGGTCGGGGCCAGCTGGATGTGAAGCCCGATACCGCCGTGGTCTCGCTGGGCGTGACCGAGCTGCGGAGCACGCCCATGGAGGCGTACAGCGCCCTGAACGCCAGCATCACCAAGATCGCCGATGCGTTGAAGGGCATGGGGATCAAGGAGGACCAGATTCAGACCAGTGTCTTCAACCTGAGCGCCGAGTATGACTGGACCCAGGACAGGGGCCGGCAGCTGGTGGGCTACCGGGCGACCAACACCCTCACCGTCACCACCCAGGAACTGGACAAGGTGGCCAACCTGATCCAGGCCGCCGTGGAGGCCGGCGCCAACGACCTGAACGGCGTCAGCTTCTCGGTGAAGGACTCCGACAAGCTCCTGGAGGAGGCGTTGAAGCTGGCCGTGGGCGACGCCAGGGCCAAGGCGAACCTGGTGGCCGGCGAGCTGGGCGCCAGGGTGGCGCGGGTGAAGTCGGTCTCCATCCAGGACCAGGGCACCTCGCTGGTCAAGGCCCGGGCCGAGATGGCACTGGACGGCATGGCCGCCGCGGCGCCTGTGCCCGTCTTCGGCGGCACCTCGACGTTCTCGGCCACGGTTTCGGTTACTTTCGAGCTGGAGTAGCATAGGCGCGCTGCGCGCGGGCTGCCGGACAGGTCATCGGGGATGGCCTGTCCGGCAGCCTTTTGCGCGTGCCTGCCGGCGCCGGGAGGGGAAAGGCGGGCGGGCATATAAATAACAAAAGAGACGCAAAAGTCTTTCCAAAGGGGGGCTGGCCGTGACCTCGGTTCTGGGACTGGGCTTCGTCGATCTGGCCCTGGGGATTCTGGTGATGGCGCCGCTGTCGGTGGGCCTGCGCCGCCACGAGCACCTGTCCAGCGCGTTCTACCTGCTGTTCCAGGTCTGCTCCGCCGTGGGGCTGGGCCTGGTCGTCGTGGCCGGGCTGCTCGCGATGCTCGGCTGAGCCATGTGACCTGAATCACGCTGTCCCTGTGACCGGGCACAACACCTCCGGGGGAAGAGGTTGGGTACGATCATGCCAGCAGCAGAACTCCCGGAGGTGGTATGCGCCATGGCTGCGCGCACAGGTACGGCACCCAACCGGCTTCTCAAGCACGTCCTGCTCCTGACCCTGCTCCTGGCCTTCACCGTGATGATCGGGGGCGGCGCCTGGATCTTCAAGTCCCGCGCCCCGATCCCCGACCGCATCGTCGGGCCGGACGGCACCGTCCTGACGACGGCTGAACAGATCCTGGGCGGACAGGCCGTCTACCAGAAATACGGCCTCATGGACTACGGCACGGTGTTGGGGCACGGCTCCTACCTGGGCCCCGACTACACGGCCGAGGCCCTGCACATCATGACCCGGTCGCTGCAGGACCACTACGCGGCGGCCGAGTACGGCACGACCTACGCCGAGCTGGACGAAGCCCGCCGGGCGGCGGTTTCGGCCCTCGTTAAGGCCGAGCTGAAGCAGAACCGGTACGACGAGTCCACCGGCACCCTGACCTTCAGCGCGGCGCAGGCGGAAGCCCTCGAGGCGGTGCGGGAGCACTACCGCGCCTACTTCGCGGACGGCGACCCGCTCGCCGCCCTCCCGCCGGGCCTCATCCAGGAGGCGCACCTGCCCGCGACCGACCGACAGTGGGTGGCCGAGGGCGACCAGGTTGCGCAGATCGCCGACTTCTTCGCCTGGACCGCCTGGCTCTCGGCAGCCAACCGTCCCGGTGAGAACTACTCGTACACCAACAACTGGCCGTACGCCCCCGAGTCGGGCAACGAGGCCGGCTACCCGGCGGTGTTCTGGTCAACCGTCTCGGTCACGCTGCTCATCGCCGGCCTGGCCCTGATCCTCTGGCTGCAGCGGCGCTACCAGCTCGAGATGGAGCCGGCCTACCGGACGTTTCCCCGCTACGACCTGAGCAAGCTGGCCGTGACCCCGGGCCAGCGGCGGCTGGGCAAGTACGTGCTGGTGGTGACGCTGCTCTTCCTGGTGCAGAGCCTGCTCGGCGGCCTGCTGGCGCACTACTACGCTGAGGGCAGCACCTTCTTCGGCTTCGACCTGACCAGGCTGCTCCCGTTCAACATCGCCAAGGGCTGGCACCTGCAGCTGGCCATTTTCTGGATCGCGACCGGCTGGCTCACCATGGGCCTCTACACCGCACCCGCCATCGCCGGGGAGGAGCCGAAGGGCCAGCCCGTGCTGATCGACGTCCTCTTCTGGGCGCTGGTGGCCGTCGTCGGCGGCTCGCTCATCGGCGAGTGGCTGGGCGTGAAGGGCTATCTCGGCAACAACTGGTGGCTGCTGGGCCACCAGGGCTGGGAGTACCTCGAGCTGGGCCGCATCTGGCAGATCCTGCTGGTCGCCGGCCTCGGCCTCTGGGTCTTCATCCTCTGGCGGGGCCTTCGCCGGCCGCTGGACGCCGAGTCCGACAGGGGCGGCCTGAAGCACCTCCTCCTCTACACCTCTGTGGCTATCCCGGCCTTCTACGTGTTCGCGTTCTTCATCCAGCCCGACACCCACATCACCTATGCCGACTACTGGCGCTGGTGGATCATCCACCTCTGGGTGGAGGGGATCTTCGAGGTCTTCGCCGTCGTCATCATCGGCTACCTGATGGTCTCGCTGAAGCTGGTGACCGAGCGTTCCACCGTGCGCGCCCTCTACTTCCAGCTGACGATCCTGCTGGGCTCCGGCATCATCGGCACCGGCCACCACTACTACTGGATCGGGGCGCCCGAGATGTGGATCGGCCTGGGCGCCGTCTTCAGCGCCCTGGAGGTCGTGCCGCTGACCCTGCTGATGGTGGAGGCGTGGGAGCAGTACAAGATCGCCCGGGAGGGCGGTGTCGACTTCCCCTACCGCGGCACGTTCTGGTTCCTGGTGGCCGTGGCCTTCTGGAACCTCTTCGGCGCAGGCATGTTGGGCTTCCTGATCAACCTGCCCATCGTCAACTACTTCCAGCACGGCTCCTGGCTCACGCCGGCGCACGGCCACGGCGCCCTGATGGGCGTCTACGGCATGCTGGCCATCGCCCTGGTGCTCTACGTGCTGCGCAACATCATCAAGCCCGAGAAGTGGAGCGACCGGGCCGTGGCCCTCTCCTTCTGGGGCCTGAACATCGGCCTGATGGGCATGCTGGCGGTCACGCTGATCCCCGTGGGCTTCCTGCAGCTGGCGGAGTCGTTCACCAACGGATTCCACGCCGCCCGCGCCATCAGCTTCTACCGCCAGCCGGTCGTCAACACCCTGATGTGGCTGCGGGCGCTGCCTGACACCGTCTTCCTGGTCCCCGGCATCCTCCCGCTGATCTGGCTGGCCGCGCGCGGCCTCTTCAATCTGCGGTCCGTGCAGCCGGCCACCGGCGACGCGGTCGAGGTCGACCTGGCCACCGACGCGGCGGACTGACGGCCTCACGGGTTTACCGCGGCAGCCTATCGCCCGGCGAAAGGGGTTTTCATGCGCGAAAGCGAATACTTCATCCCAGATGTGCTGTGCTGGGAGGGAACCCGTGCATGCCGATCAACGAGAAGCTCCGCGATGAACTGACTGATAAGCTTTTTGAGGCGATGCTCACCCTGAAAACAGTCGAGGAATACTATCGCTTCTTCGAGGACATCGCAACCATCGGGGAGATCAAGGCTTTGGCGCAGCGACTCGAGGTGGCCAAGATGCTGGACGCGGGCATGACCTATGAGGATATCGTTGCGGCCACGGGCGCCAGCACGGCCACGATCAGCCGCGTGAAGAAGTGTCTCAACTACGGGGCTGACGGGTACCGCATCGTCCTGGAGCGGACCAAGCAGAAGCAGCAGAGCTGAGGCCCGCCGCGCAGCGGCACAGGGGCAGCCCCTGTGCCGTTTCGCGTTGATGTTGCTCAGGCTTCCCTGGCCGATTCCCAGGCCTGCGGCCCCACCAGGCTCCGGATGGAGTTACCCACCTGGCCCAGCACGCCGTCGGCCATGGCAACGGACTGGACCAGGCTGCCCACGACGCTCTGCCGGGCCGAGGGGACCAGCGAGAGCACCTGCTCCGCGGCCGCCCGCACCCTGGGCTGCGCCCGGTTCATCCGGTGGAACCCTGTGGCCAGTGCTGTAAGTACGCTTGGTGTGGCCTCGCCGCAGAGCATCCGGCGGATCGCTCCCAGCGTGGCCCCGTGGTAGTAGAGCCCCTCCTCCACGCTCCGGACGGCCTCCTGCAGCGCCGGGGAGGGGGCGGTGCTGCTGGCCTCCAGTAGAAGGGAGAGCAGCGCCTGATAGCCGGGAAACAGCTGTTCCAGCGACTTGGCCGTCTGCACCAGCTGCTGGGTGAACATCTGGGCGGGGTTCGGGGGCTGCTGTGCAGCGGGCCCCGCCTGGAACTGGGGCTGGCCGCTGCTGTACGGGCTGGCCGGGAAGGGAACCGGCGCCACGGGGGCAGCCTGCGGCTGGGCCTGTGACGGCGCCTGGAGGCCGTAGGTTGCCATGCCGGGCCAGCCCGCCGGGATCGTCGTGGCAACGGGCTGCTGCATGTACCTTCCTCTCCTTTCACGCATACGAGTTCAGGTCCAGCGTATGTTGTGCAGCCGGTTTTGGTTACGCAGCCTGGCCCGCCAGCCGCGTTCTGCATAAGCAATGGCCATTTACCGGTGTCACCGCCCCCAGGGGCTGGTACCTACTTAGAGCATCCGCTGCCGTTACGGACGCGGTAGAGGGCGAGATTGTGGCGGAGACCGAGCCGGAATACTTTGCGATTGGCCTCCCCCCTTGTCCATCGTGTGTTGACAAGTGGCCGTGACCAATCTCAAAAAGGACCGGGGCCGTCCCAGCAGAGCAACCTGCTCTTGGGACGGCCCCGTTTCGGCTCCGCGTGCCGGCAAATCCGGGAGCACTCGCCGCTAGGACAGCGGCTCGAAGCGGGCGGTGAAGAAGCGCAGCGTGGGCGGCTCGTAGACCATGCGCAGGCCGGGGATCGAGTCCCGATGCTGCCACAGGTGCTTCACCGAGTAGGCGACCACGTCCATGTGCCGGTCGGTGTATACCCGCCGCGGGATCGTGAGCCGCACCAGTTCCAGCTTCGGGTACCGGTTCTCCCCGGTCTTGGGGTCGCGCCCGGCCGAGACGATGCCCCGCTCCATGGCCCGGACGCCGGAGTCGACGTAGAGGGCGGCCGCCAGGGCCTGGGCCGGGAACTGGTCCTGCGTCAGGTGGGGGAGGAAGGCCCGGGCGTCCAGCATCACCGCGTGGCCGCCGATGGGCTGCACGATCGGGATGCCCGCGGCCAGCAGCTGCTCGCCCAGGTAGCGCACCTGGTAGATGCGGTGGGCGATGTAGTCGTCGTCGACCATCTCGTAGATGCCCTGGGCGATGGCCTCCATGTCGCGGCCGGCGAGTCCGCCGTAGGTGGGCATGCCTTCGAAGATGACCACCTGCTCCCGGGCCTTCTGGAGGATCCACTCCTCGTTCATGGCGAGGAAGCCGCCGATGTTGACCAGGCAGTCCTTCTTGCCCGACATGGTGCAGCCGTCGAAGTAGGACATCATCTCCCGCATGATCTCGCGGACTGTCTTGTTCTGGTACCCCGGCTCCCGCTCCTTGATGAAGTAGGCGTTCTCCACCGCGCGGGTGGCGTCGCTCCACATGCGGATGCCGTGCCGGTCGCAGACCGCACGCACAGCACGCAGGTTGGCCATGGAGACCGGCTGGCCGCCGGCCATGTTCACCGTGAGGGCCACGTTAATGTAGGGAATGTTCTCGGCGCCGACGCGCTCGATCAGCGCCTCGAACTTGGCGATGTCCACGTTGCCCTTGAACGGGTGGATGGCGGTAGGGTCGTGAGCCTCGTCGATGATGACGTCGACGAAGGTGGCGCCCTGCATCTCCTGGTGGGTCCGGGTGGTGGTGAAGTACATGTTGCCGGGCACATAGGTGCCGGGCTTGATCAGGATGCGGGAGATCAGGTGCTCCGCCCCGCGCCCCTGGTGGGTGGGCACCACGTACTTGAAGCCGTAAATCTCGCGCACGGCCTCCTCCAGGCGGTAGAAGGAGCGGGCGCCCGCGTAGGCCTCGTCGCCCATCATCAGGGCTGCCCACTGGCGGTCTGACATGGCGTTGGTGCCGGAGTCGGTCAACAGGTCGATGTAGACGTCCTCGCTCTTGAGCAGGAAGGTGTTGTAGCCGGCGTCCTTGATGGCGCGCTCCCGTTCCGCGCGGGTCGTCATCCGGATCGGCTCCACGGCCTTGATCTTGAAGGGCTCTGCCACCGGTCGCTGCATGGATCAGACCTCCTGTCAGGCTCGGTGCGATTTTGGGCTCCAGGACCAGTATAGGAGTCCCCGGACTGACAGAACAAGTCGGCTTTACCTGAATAAAACATCGAAGCTGAACAGGGCAAAAGGAACGGGCCCCCGCCATCCTGTGGCGCAGGGCCCGCACTGGCACGGGCAGTCTTCAGACGGACTGGCCGGCCGCCAGCCGGCGCATGGCCTCCCAGGATTCCGGGGGGCCGACCACGGTAAGGAGGTCCCCCTGCTGCAGCACGGTGTTGCCGTGGGGCACGATCTTCTCGGCGCCCCGCAGCACCGAGACCACGAGCACCCCGGCGGGCAGCCGGGCATCCCGCAGCGCGGTGCCCACCAGCGGGCCGCCGGTCAGGGTGAAGTCCTGAATCTGCACGTCCCGGTCCTCGCCGGTGAGCAGCGCCGTCGCGCCGGGGCTCGTGAGCAGGCTCTCCACCAGCAGGGCGGGGGAGAGGTCGGGGTTGACCGCCTCCAGCCCCTCCTGGGCGGCCTCGGCCAGGCATTCCGGGGAGGTGGCGAAGAGGATCGCGCGGGGAATGCCGAACTGGCTGCGCCCCAGCCGGGCCGCGGCCAGGTTGGAGCGCTCGTCGCCCGTCAGGGCCACCAGGGCCCGGGCCCGCTCCGCCCCGGCCTGCCGCAGGCCCTCCTCCGCGGACGGATGGCTCAGCACGGCGCTGATGCCGGCGCCGGCGAACTCCTGCACGCGCTCGGGGTGCTCGTCCACTGCGCTGACCGGCACGCCGTGCGCCAGCAGGCGGCGCCCCAGGTGCAGCGAGAGCCGGTTCATGCCGGCCAGCACCACGCCGGTGCGCTCCGGTTCGGGCCCGGCGTCGCCGAGGATGCGGTTGAAGAGGATGGGCCCCAGGATCGCGGTGACGATCGCCACCAGGACCACCGCGGCGTGGGTGGAGGCGCCGTACGCGCCCACGGTGTAGGCGACGGCGGAGGCGGCGATGGTGACCGACATCTGCGTCGTCAAGAGGGCCATGCCGGCCAGCGTGCGGCGGAGCGGGTGCCAGATGGCCAGCAGCACCCCGGGCAGCGCCTTCACCAGGATCGTGCCCCCCAGGAGCAGCGGCACCAGCGCCAGCGCCGCGGGGTCGCTCAGCAGCGCCCGCAGGTCGAACTCCACGCCGACCATTACGAAGAAGATGGGGATCAGGAACCCGAAGCCCAGGGCGTCCAGCTTGTGGCTGATCTCCTCCCGGTGGCTGCCGGCCAGCATGGAGAGGAGCAGGCCGGCGAGGAAGGAGCCGAGGATGGCCTCGACGCCGACGGTCTGGGCCAGGGCGAGGAAGACCAGCATCAGGGCCCACGCGGCCCGCACCGAGATCTGCGCCGTGCCGCCGGTCAGCCCCTCCAGCAGCTTGAACCGCTGCAGCCACCGGGCGGCCAGGTAGACGAGGACGCCGAAGCCCAGCAGGGCCAGGATCCAGAGCGCCTCCAGGGCCGATCCGTTCAGCCTGACGGCTGCGAGCACCGACAGGCCCAGCATCGGCAGGAAGTCCGCGATGACGGCGGTGGAGAAGAGTACCTGCCCGAAGGGGTCGGCGAACATGTTGCGCTCCTTCAGAACGGGCATGATGATCGACAACCCGCACGTGGCGACGATCAGCGTGAGGAAGAGCGGCTCCTCCACCAGCCCGCGGGCGTGCAGCCGGTGTGCGAACCACCACGCGCCGTAAGCGGTGAGCAGGAAGAGCGCGGCCCCCAGCGCGAGCGGTTGGTGCAGGCGCGCCAGCCAGGCCGGGCGGCCCTTGGGGCGGGCCCCGCCGCCCACCAGCGCCGCCAGGTCGATCTCCATGCCGGCGAGGAACATCAGCGCTCCGATTCCGAGGAAGTTGAAGATCGAGAGCAGCTCGTCGCTGTGCACCAGGCCCAGGCCGCTCTTGCCCACGAGCATGCCCGCCAGGATCTCGCCTGCGGCGATCGGAACGCGGACGCGCCGCAGCCGGTTGAGCAGGAGCGGGACCACGAATGCGAGTACGGCGACCAGGACCAGGCTGCCCAGCGCAGGGCCGTGGTTGGGCAATAGGGTTCCTCCTTTCGCGTCGGATGCGCCATCTGGTAGTTTAGACGTGTTCCGGCGGGAGATCCGCACGGCGCAATCGATGCACATTTCCACTTGCGCTGCGGAGGCAGCGGAAGTCCGTATCAACTCGACATGCCCAGGTCACAGCCAGCGCGCCCATCCAGATTGCGGGCGCAGGCGCGCCACAATTTACTCCGGTGCGAACGCAGCCCCGGCGCGCACAATGTGCGTACATCGGCAACCGGGCTCTGAACATCCGAACGGATCGGCGCCCCAACAGGAGGAGGCAACGGATCGTGCCATTCAGCATCTACGTCGGAAATCTGCCCTGGCGCACCACACAGGAAGACCTTCGGGCCCTGTTTGAGCCGTACGGCGAGGTGGAGAGCGCTCGCATCATCACCGACCGTGAGACGGGCCGCTCCCGCGGCTTCGGCTTCGTGGACATGGCGGACGAGGAGGCGGGCCGCAGGGCCATCGCCGAGTTGAACAACTACGACTATGAGGGCCGCCCGCTCACCGTGAACGAGGCCCAGGCCCGTCAGGGCGGCATGTGAGCTTCGCCCTCCATTTCGGCCCCCTGCCCGACCGGACAATCCGGTCGGGCCTTTCGCGGTGCGCCCAGCATGGGCGCTGACTTGTTGGTGAAAGTCCAATACGGGCGAGGTGGCACCAGCCCGTTAGCCAAAGGCAAGGGCTGCCC
>NZ_JAGGLG010000029.1 GCF_017874315.1 Symbiobacterium terraclitae
GACAGCGCATGAAGAAGTAGGCACGATCGTTGATATCCAATCATTGGGAGTCTGCCCCTATCTCACGTGCGGTTACCCGGACAGGCTCCTAGAGGATATACCAAACGTACGTTATCCATCTACGGAGTGTCGCAAGTTTTCAGCAAGGGCGCCGTATCCGCCAGAGCAGCACCACTTGCGTCAGGTTGCGTGCGCCGATCGCGCGGCGGTCCAGCCCATGGAAAAGTGGTGGGAGCTAAGTCAACACAGATCAGCCAAACGCCTCGCGGGGCCCTGGACCACACCCCTGTTGGTTGAACGTAGACTCGTTCTGCGACGAGAACTACGCCCGCTCATAACGTCAACGCCACCTCACAAGCTGCCAGCCTGCTCAAGTGAGCACCTGCCCAGCGCACACGAAAACCCGACCTTTCGCGGTCGGGCCGGGGGACGTGCGCGGGGCAGAGCAAGACTACTTATGGTACTTCTCCCCCCGGTTGATCTTGAACCCCCGATAGATCTGCTCCAGCAAGATTAGCGGTACCATCTGGTGCAGGAACGTCATCCGCCCGAGAGACAGCAGCGTGTCGGCCCGCTGCAGCACCGCCGGGGCGAGCCCCAGCGAGCCGCCCACGACGAAGGCCAGGTTCGGCTCACCGTGCAGGGCGCGCTCCGAAAGGAAGGCCGCCAGCTCCTCCGACGAGAGGTTCTTCCCCCGGCCGTCCAGCACCACGACGTGCTCCTGCCCACCCTGGCCCAGGGCGCGCAGGATCCGTTCGCCCTCCCGCTGCTTCACCTGCTCCTCCTGGGCAGGCGCAGCGCCCTCCGGGATCGGCTCGTCCGGCACCGAGACCACCTCGACCCGGGCATACGGGCCCAGCCGCTTCAGGTACTCCCGGATGCCCTCCTGCAGGTAGCGCTCTCTCACCCTGCCCACCGTAATCAGGCGAATACGCAAGGCCAGCCCCCCAAGAACCAGATGAGGCGGTGCCGCTTGGCACCGCCTATATTCTTCCGCTAACCCACCGCAACTCCCTGTCGCTCCATCTTCACCTGTGCGCCGAGGGCCTGCAGCTTCTGCTCCAACTTCTCGTAGCCACGCTGCACATGCTCCATGCCGTAGATCGTCGTCTCGCCCTCCGCCGCCAGGCCGGCCAGCACCAGGGCTGCGCCCGCCCGGATGTCGGTCGCCTCCACCGGCGCGCCGTAGAGCCGGTCGACGCCCTTCACGATGGCCGTCCGGCCCTCGACGCGGATCTGGGCGCCCATGCGCACCAGCTCCGGCACGAAGCGGAACCGGTCCTCGTACAGCGTTTCGGTGACATAGCTCGTCCCACTGGCGAGCGTGAGCAAAGCGGTCATCTGGCTCTGGGCGTCGGTGGGGAAGCCGGGGTAGGGCAGCGTCTTCAGGTTGATGGCCTGCGGCCGGTCCGGACCGATCACCCGCACCGCATCGCCCAGTTCGTGGATCTCCGCGCCGGCCTCGCGCAGCTTGGCCATGATGGGCGTGATGTGCGTGGGAATCACATTCTGCAGCGTCACGTCACCCCGGGTCATGACGGCGGCCATCATCCAGGTGCCGGCCTCAATGTCGTCGGGGATGACCGTATGCGCAGCGCCCGTCAGCCGCTGCACGCCCCGTACCCGGATCGTGTCGGTGCCCGCGCCCGAGACCTTCCCGCCGCAGGCGTTGATGAAGTTGGCCACCGCGACCACGTGGGGCTCCCGGGCACAGTTCTGGATGACCGTCGTGCCCTCCGCCAGGGCGGCGGCCAGCATCACCTGAATGGTCGCGCCCACGCTGACGATGTCCAGGTAGACGGTCCCGCCGCGCAGGCGACGGGCCCTGGCGCGCATGATGCCCCGGTCCATCCAGACCTCCGCACCCAAGGCCTGCAGCCCCTTGAAGTGCTGGTCCACCGGCCGGTGGCCGATCTTGTCCCCGCCGGGCAGGGGCACGCTGGCCTCGCCGTACCGGGCCAGCATGACGCCCAGCAGGTAGTAGGACGCGCGGATCGAGGTCGCCAGGTGGTAGTCCGGCTCCCCCGGACGCACGCCGTTGGTGTGTACGGTGAGGACGCCGCGCACCGGGTCCCAGTCCACGCGGGCGCCCAGTCCGATCAGCAGATCCCGGTATACCAGCACGTCGTGAATCTGCGGAACGTTCTCCAGCCGGCTGGTCCCGTCCGCAAGCAGTGTCGCGGCGATCAGTGGCAGGGTCGCATTCTTGCGCCCGCTGACCCGGATGGTTCCCGTCAGGGGGCGGCCGCCGCGAATCGTCAACGTGGTCAAGAGCCTTTCCTCCTTGCCGGTCTGGCAGTCATACTGGAATACCAGGGTCATGACTCGAGTTCACCATTGAATGCGTTCACGTAGTAGACCAGCCCGTTGTCCAGCGTGATGCGCCAGACCGGCACCGTCTCCCACGCGCTGATCTCGCCGGCCGCAGAGACCGTCACCGACGGCCCGGAGTAGTACCCGAGCCGCACGTCGACGATCGTCCGGACGTGCTTGCTCTCCTGCTCCAGGTGGCCGGCCAGCCGCAGCAGCGCCTCCGCTGCCGGACGCACCGCCTTCGGCGCGCCCTCCTTGAAACCGACAGGCTCCACCCAGTGCTGAACCACCCGCACGACGCCCCGCTCGCTGAAGTAGACGCGGACGTAGCCGGAGTAGACCGGCAGCCCGTCGTACACAGGGACGTACTCCACCATTGCCCCGCCGGACTCCCGCCGGAAGACGCCCGACAACTGGGCACCGGCCGGCAGGAGGCCATGCGACCGCAGGTACTGCTCGGCGGCGGCGCGGAGGGCCAGGCGGTCGGCCAGGTCCGGCGCGGGCGTGCTGCGCGGGTCCACCGGCTCGAACACCGTCTCCCGGGTACTGGGGTCATGCCGGTAGCGAACGTCGGAGGCAGACACGATCCCTTCAGAGGGTTCGCTGGCGTGCACCCGTTTTCCGGGGTGTGGGCGGAACTCGACGCGCAGGAAATACATGGGGCCCGGCGTCGCCGGCAGGGCGATGCCGCTGGGGAGCAGCAGCCCCCGCTCGTCCAGCCTGTCCTGCAGCTGCACCAGCTGCCACCGGGCCGTGGGTTCGGCGGTGGCCAGATCGCCTTTGGGACCCCACAGGGAGAAGGCCAGGAGCAGGTTGACCACGGTGAAGGCAACCAGGAGGATCGCCCGGGCCCTTGTCCAGTCCACTCCCCCACCTCCTAAACGAACGGAGTGCCCGAAAGGTTACGGTCTGTCCGCCCTAATGCACCACTTTCGGCGGACGCGGGTGCTCGTCCGCCACCGCGTGGATGTAGACCAGGGTGTCGCCCGCCTGGATGACCCAGGTAGGATCGGCCACCCACTGGCCCGACCCGTCCGCACCCGGTTTGAGCAGGTAGGTCAGGTACATCGACCGCACCGGCTCCGTTTTCAGGACCGGCGCCGCCGGCAGGGCATGGGCGAGGGCGGCCTCCGGCGTGATGATGGCCAGCGGCTCGCCGTCGAAGGTGACGTTCTGGACGGTCGGTGCCCGCTCGAAGTAGACCACCCGCTGTGCAGCCGATACGTGCACCTGCACGGCGCCGGGCAGGGACTCCACGGGGTACGTCCAGCCGGTGTTCACCCCGAACTCCAGCCGGCCGCGCTGCTCCTCCCGCACGTAGCGGCGCAGGACCAGGTCCTGCGGCCAGCCCCCCAGCGAGCCCACCCACTGCCGCGCGATCTCCAGCGCACGGGCCAGCCTCGGCACCTCCTCGTCGGCGGACGCATCCGCCGTGCGGAACTGCAGCAGTCCCGTTCCCGTGATGCGCAGCAGGCGCTGGCCGTCAGTCAGGCTGCGGGCGTCGCGCTCGTCGATCCGCCGCACGACCGTGAGGTCGGGGAAGTAGCGCAGCTCCTCTTCCCGCTCGTCCGGCAGTGAGACGGTGATCCGCGCCGCCGGCATCTGCTTCACCTCCGGCACGACCACGTCGGGCAGCGCCGTCAGCCCCAGGTCCTCCAGCTCCAGTGAGCGGTAGGGCCTGAACAGCGAAGGGTCGATTTGCTCGATGCGATCTGCCAGCGCCTTCCGCTGTTCGCCCGGCAGGTCCGCCAGGTGGAGGGCGAAGCCCGGTGGGCCGGAAAGGTAGACGGAGGCCGGTTCGCCCAACACGATGGTCAGGCGGTCCACCCAGATGGCGCCATTGCGCAATGCGGTCACATTCCACTGCCAGAGATCCGCCCACTCGCTGACCATCAGGGCGACGGGCAGGTGGAGCTGCAGCGACGGCCCCGCCTGCGAGAGGTCCGGCACGCGGCCGATGAGCGTCGGTCCGCCGCCGACGTCCAGCCCGGTGATGGCCTGCCGGATCGGCCGCCAGAGCGTTCTGTACGTGGGGGAGCCGGCGTGCACCTCGGCCCAGCCCCCCTCGCCGTCACGGATGCTGACGCGCGTCGGCCGGAAGACCTCGGGCATCTCGCGGACGATCGGCGGTGGCTGCAGCTTCACGTTGGGCTCCGTGGTCCCGGGATCGCCGAACAGGGGGGCGGGGGTCCAGATGCGCGCCGACAGCAGCAGGCTCGTCGCCACGAGCACCAGCAGCAGGAGGTTCAGCAGCGCCTCGCGGCGTCCGGAGGCCAGCCTCATACGGGGTTCACCTCCGCTGCAGCCACGGCGGGGAGGGTGAAGGTAACCGCCGTGCCGCGGCCGACCTCAGACTCGATGCCGATGCGCCCGCCCGACAGCTCGACGATCTGCTTCGCGATCGAGAGCCCGAGCCCGGTGCCGCCCATGGTGCGGGAGCGGGCCTTATCGACGCGGTAGAACCGCTCGAAGATCCGGGGCAGGTCCTCGGGGGGAATGCCGATGCCGGTGTCCCGAATCGTCACACGCACCTCACCGGGCGCCGGTTCCACTGTGATGCGGATCTGGCCGCCGTTGGGCGTGAACTCGATGGCGTTGGCCAGCAGGTTGACCACCACCTGCTGGATCTTGTCGTAGTCGCAGACCGCCTCCGGGGTTCCCGGTGCGACCTCGCACTCCACGGTCAACTGCTTCTGCTCCGCCTGCACCCGCAGCCGGGCAGTGACCTCGGCCACCAGGGCGCCCAGGTCATGCGGCCTGAGCGTCCAGCGGCTCGTGCCCTCGTCCATGTGCGTCAGCCGGAGCAGGTCGCGCACCAGCCGGGCCATGCGCTCGGTCTCGGCGTCGACGACCCGCAGGAACCGGGTGCGCACCTCGGGATCCTCGGCCGCACCGTCCAGCAGGGTCTCCACGTAGCTCTTCACCGTGGTCAGCGGCGTCTTCAGCTCGTGGGAGACGTTGGCGACGAACTCGCGGCGCATCGCCTCCACCTTCTCCAGCTCGGTGATGTCGTGGAACACGATCACCGTGCCGGCCGTCTGCTGGCTCTCCCCCTTCAGCGGGGTGATGTAGGCCTGAAGCACGCGGTCCGTCAGGCGGACCTGCCGGCTGAGGGCGCTGCTGTGGCCCCAGGCCTCCAGCAGCGCCTCCTCAAGGCCGGAGCCTTCCGCCAGCTCCTCCGGACGGCACCCGATGGCCTGCGCCTCCTGCACCTGGAACATCCGCTCCGCAGCCGGGTTCAACCGGATGATCCGCCCGCTGCCGTTCAGGGCCATCAGGCCGTCCGCCATGTGGGTCAGGATGGCCTCGGCCTGGCTCTTCTCGTCCTGAATCTCGCTCATGGTCTCCTTCAGGCGGCGGCTCATCCGGTTGAACATCTCGCCCAGCTTGCCGATCTCGTCGTCGGAGTGGACGGCGATCGTCTGGTCGAAGTTGCCGCCTGCGATCTCGGCCGCCGTGCGGGTCAGCTCCCGGATCGGCCCGGTGATCGTGCGCGCCAGGGCAAAGCTCAGCACCACCGTCGAGGCCATGGCGAGCAGCGTCGCCACCAGCAGGATGTCGCGCAGGTCGCTCAGCCGGGCGTACGCTTCCTCCAGGCTGTCCTTCAGGTAGATGACCCCGACCACGTTGCCCGCCACCGTAATCGGTACCGCCTCGTAGGCCATGCGCCGCGCGCCTTCCTGGCCGATCCGCCGGTTGGTGTTGCCGAAGAAGGCCGGGGAGACGTCGTCATGGCTGAACTTGAGGCCCAGCAGCTGGTCCCGGTTGGCCAGTCGGGCAGTGGCCCCGATGACCACGCCGTTGGCGTCCAGCACCAGCACCTCGCCCGGCCAGCGCTCCATGTACTGGTCGACAACGGCGGCATCCAGGCGGTCGTCCACGACGAAGTTGGAGAGCTGACCGGCCAGGAGCTGTGCGCTCTGATGCAGGTCGTCCTGTACCTTGCCGATATAGCTGCGCTCCAGCTCGCGCATGAGGTAGAGGCTCGCGAGCTCCATCGCGACCACGATCAGTAGGAGGTAGACCACCACCAACTTGCCCTGAATGCTGCGGAGCACGCGCTCCCCTCCTCCGCTAGGCGAAGCGCTGGAAGTAGTAGCCGACGCCGCGGCGGGTCTTGATGTACTCGGGCCGCGCCGAGTTCTCCTCCAGCTTCTCCCGCAGCCGCCGCACCGTCACGTCCACGGTGCGCACGTCGCCGTAGTAGTCGTAGCCCCATACTTCCTCCAGCAGGGCCTCGCGGGAGAAGACCTGCCCGGCGTGGCTGACGAGGAAGCGAAGCAGCTCGAACTCCCGGGGCGTCAGCTCCAGCGGCCGGTCGCCCTTGTGTACCTCGTAGCTGGTCAGGTTGATGGTGATGTCGCCCTCCCGCAGGATCTCGTCGGACGAGCCCCTGTGGATGCCCTGGGACTCGGCGCTCCGGGTGCGCCGCAGGATCGCCCGCACCCGGGCGATCAGCTCCCTGGGACTGAAGGGCTTGGTCACGTAGTCGTCCGCCCCCAGTTCCAGCCCCAGCACCTTGTCGATCTCGGCCTCCTTGGCCGTCAGCATCAGAATCGGCACCGACGAGAAGCTCCGGATCTCCCGGCAGACGGAGAACCCGTCCAGCTTGGGCAGCATGATGTCCAGGATCACCAGGTGAAACTGGGAGGCTCTGGCCTTGGCCACGGCCTCCTCGCCGTCGAAGGCCATCTCCACTTCGAAGCCCTCGCGCTCGAAGCTGAACTTCAGAATCTCCGCGATCGGCCGCTCGTCGTCGACCACCAGAATGCGATCTGCCATCGTGTCCTCTCCTCACATTCCTTACAGACCGCCTTTTCGCTGAGTTCGCCACCCGTTCCTTCCGGACGGGGCAACTTCAGCGCAGGACCGACGCCAGCCAGTCGCGGTAGACCTCCGTCATCGCCCTGTCCAGGCTCTGCTCCACCGCCCGGTCAAACGGCACGCCCTGCCCCAGGCGGGCGACCAGCCCGGCCAGCGCACCCTCTCCCCAGCGCTCGGCGATGTACGAGACGAGGAGGTAGCTCTGGCGGTAGGCCAGAGCCTGGTTGGGCAGGGCGTCGAAGCGTGCGGTGAGCTCCTCCAGCGTGTAGAGCGCCTGGTCGAGCGAGGCCCCGGGTTCCAGCCAGAGGTAGCCTGTGGCCTGCTCCTCGACGCGCTGGGCCAGCCCTTCGGTGAACCAGCGCGGGTAGTTGCCGTCGGTCAGCTCGTCCAGGACGTAGTGCGTCAGCTCGTGGGCGAGGGGGTTGCGCCGCAGGAAGGACTCCCTGAGCTCGGACTCGTCAGAAGCCGCGAGCCAGACCCGCGGCGAGAGCAGCCGCACCGTTCCCCGCCAGTAGACCCCCACCGCGCTCTGGTCGCTGCCCCAGCCGAAGGCGGCCCGCAGTTCCGCCCGGTCCGCGTACACAATCAGCGGCACACGCCCCTCGGGCCGGTGCCCCACCTGCGCCACCACGTGGCTGTACGCGGCCTCGGCCACCTCCAGGATCAGGGCAGCCAGGTCTGCGTCCTCCGGCCGGTAGTAGAGCACGAACCGCTCGGAGCCCTGGCTGTCGAAGCCGGGCAGCCCCGCCAGGGCGCGCGCCCTGCCGTGCTCACGATAGTAGCGGTAGACGGCCGCACGCGCCGGCGCCCAGCCGATCAGCACACAGAGGACCAGCGCGGCGGCCACCAGCGAGGCAAGGAGGCCTCGGTTCACCCTCTGCCCGCGCACACCGCCGCACCTCCCAGGCTAGTAAAGTAGCGTATGCATGGCTTGAGTATAGAATATCGGGGCATGAACAGCCATGTGCGGCGGCTGGGAGCAGTGCCAGATTGCGGTCGCTGCACGATGCGACCTGATTGCATGATGAGTGGTCCATGCAATAAGAAGGGGTCCATCGTCCCGATGAACCCTGCTGTGCAGCGCTATGGACTTCGCTCAGTCGAGCCGGCGCAGCTCGGCGGCCAGTTGCTGGAATGCACCCCGGTCGCCGCGCTCCAGGGCCTCGTCGATCTGCCGCAGCAGCTCCTGGCGGCGTGTCACGCGGTCCAGGTCCTCACGGAAGACTTCGTCGTGCCACCTGGCCAGCATCTCGAGGAACTCCTGCCTCTCCTCGCTCCACTCGGGAGGTTCGGTCGAGAGGCACAGGGCGATGCGCTCGGGCACCGACTTCATCAGTTCGACGACCGCCTGCGAGGTTTTCGTGTACACCTTGTCCCCCCGCCGGAAAAGGAACGGCCACGTTCCGGAACCCTTGGCCGAGACGAGGATGGCGCATTCGGCGCCGGTGAGGTCCGTCACGAGTTCGGTGCGGCGGAGGATCTCCTCCTTGGACAGCATGAACTGCAGAAATCCCCTCGCCTCCGACAGCTTCGGCTGGTACCTGGCGAGAAACGCCTTGATCTGATCAGCCTTGCTCTTGGTCCCCCTGGGCCTCTCCATTCCGTACCCTCCCTGGAGATCAACTCGAGACGGGCTGAAGCTAAGGTCGTTATTGAAGCAAGATTCGCCCAATATCTGCGCATCTCCTCCTGGGGAGATGCTCCTCGCTGTGTGGGATTTACCTGTCCCGGGATAGCCTGCGCATCCCCCTCCAGAGGCATGCAAAAAGGCCGCCGGGCGTTGGCCCGGCGGCCCTGGAGTCACTTGTCAGGGGTAGTAGTTGAGCGGGTTGACAGGCGTTCCATCGATGCGGATCTCGAAGTGCAGGTGCGGCCCCGTGGAGTACCCGGTGCTCCCGACGTATCCGATCACATCGCCCTTGTTGACCGTCTGGCCGACGCTCACGTTGAAGGCGGACAGGTGGGCGTACCAGGTGACCATCTTCCCGCCGCCGTGGTCGATCTGCACCAGGTTGCCGTAGCTGCCGCTCCAACCCCTGAAGATCACCATGCCGCTGTCTGCAGCCAGCACGGGCGTTCCCGACGGCGCCGCGATGTCAATGGCGTTGTGCCAGGATCCCCAGCGCGGCCCAAAATGGGAGGTAATCTCACCGACCACCGGCAGAACCAGCGACCCGGTGCCCATGTCCGGCACCTGCTTGATGCCCACCTTGCGCACCTGCACCTGCGGCTCGGCGATCACCTGGCTGTCCAGGACCTCGGCGGAGACCACCACGCCGTCCTCCCGGTGCTCGCGGAGCGTCTTCAGCCGGGTGCCCCACCGTCCCGCGGTGATGATCTCGGACTGCCACGGCCAGAGGCTGCTGTCCTGAATCGTCTGCTCGGCGAAGGGGATGCCCTCCTCCACGACCCGCTGTGCGACGGAGCGGAGGTGCACGTAGGGTTCCTTGTAGGTGATGGTCAGCTGCTGACCGGGATGGAGGAGCTCCAGGTCGACGCCGGGGTTGGCCTTGGCCAGCTGGTCGGTGGTCAGGTCGTAGTCCATGGCGATGCCCCAGGCCGTGTCGCCCGACTCCACCGTGTACGTGGCCACCGCGTCCGTGCCCAGCAGGAGGACGTTGACGGCCTCCTCGACAGTCTTGATCTCGTCCTCCGGAACCTCCGTCGCCCTCCAGGCCACCGACTCGGCAAAGGTCAGCTCCTCGACCACCGAGGCGTCGCCCAGGTAGGTCTCTTCGTAGGCGCCGAGGATGGCGTCCAGCACCGCCTGTGCAGCCGCCTCGTCGGCCACCGCCACCACTTCCGTGCCGTTGACGGTGATCGCGACGGCCTTCTTCAGCACCGGCACCTGGGAGATCTGCCCGGCGATGAGCGGCTCACGCGCGGCCCGGGGGCCGGTGGCCGTCCGCGAGGCCACCTCCTGCCGCAGGCGCGAGTCAGCGTCGCTCAGGGCTGCAAGCTGGGCGTCCTCCGGGTCCGCAGCTTCGGAACCCGCCTGCTCTCTCGCTGCCACCGCCGGATCCCTTTGATGCTGCAGATGCCGCCAGCCGAGGTCGGCGGCGATTCCCAGGCACATGACCGTCGCGAGGACCACGAGCAATAGGGGGCGGCGAGGCAAGCGGGTCCACCTCCTCCTGAACCATAACAAGGTATATTGTTTCGCTAAGTATCGAGCGTTTCCTCCCTGCGCGCTGGAGATTGAGACCCCGGGCCCTGACTATCGTTCTATGATTTGGATAGGCTCAGAATACCGTCAGAGTATCGGGTCTTGCACCACCGGCCCGCCGTAGACACGCATCACCCGCCCCACGTATGGGTGCGCCGCACCCAGGTGGGCGTGACGCGGACCGCCGTTGTACGCCGCCAACGCCTTCTCCCAGGAGCCGTACTCCCGGTGCAGCACCTTCAGGTACCAGATGCCCATGGTCAGGTTCGTCCACGGGTCGAAAAGGTCGTACTCCGACCAGCCCAGGCGCCCGGCGATCCAGGCCGCAGTGCTGGGCAGGATCTGCATGAGGCCCGTGTCGTTGTGGCTGCCCACCGTGTTCGGGTTCCACCGGCTCTCCACGGCGCCCACGGCCGCGACCAGGCGCGGGTCCACGCCGTGTTCGGCGGAGAGGTCCAGCACCATCTGCTGGAACTCCGGCGGAACCAGGTCAGCGATGCGGTCCAACTGATGCCGTCGCAGCGCCTCGCTCCGCCTGACCTGCTGCAGCTGCTCCCCGGCCAGGTCGTGCACCGCGGCCGAGGCGGTCCAGGCCGCGGCCTGCTGCGCTCTGGCCACGGCGATCTGCCGTCGGTTCGCCACGAGCAGCTCCTGCTCCGGGAGCTGCGGCTCCACCGCATATACAGGCAGGGGCTCCGGCACCGCCGCGGCCTCCAGCCTGCCGAAGAACCCGTGCCAGGAGAAGAGCACCAGAAAAGCCAGCAAGGCCACCAGGTCCCGCCTGGGGCGGCGTGTCTTCCGCATCGATCAACCCTCCGATTACACGCGTTGCCATCCGAGGTATATCTTACCATCCCGGCAACGCGATTTTTGTCGCGTGTTGTCGATGCAGACAATAGGAAAAGCCCCAAGGTCCACATGACCTCGGGGCGTCTGGAGCCGATGAGGGGGCTCGAACCCCTGACCTGCTGATTACGAATCAGCTGCTCTACCGGCTGAGCTACATCGGCAGAGAAAACGGAGACGCCGATCGTCTCCGTCGCTGTTGGAGCGGGTGATGGGAATCGAACCCACGTTCTCAGCTTGGGAAGCTGATGTTCTACCATTGAACTACACCCGCAAGCTCCTCGACACAGCCTATTATAGCTAGGCCCCGGAGCGAATGCAAGGCGGAATCCCAGTGAAAATAGCGGGGCGGCTGCCAGCCGCCCCGGTCTGCTGCTTAGAAGATGGACGAGCGGTAGATGGCCTGCGTCCGCTCGCTGCCCACACCGAGGATGGAGACCGGAACCCCGGTCTGTTCCTCGATCAGGCTGATGTACCGCTGCGCCCCCTCGGGCAGGTCCTCGACCCGGCGAGCCGAACTGAGGTCGTCGGACCACTCCCAGTTGGGCAGCTCCTCGTAGACAGGCGTCACCTGGCTGAGCGCCTTCAGGCCCACCGGGAACTCCCGGGTGACCGTGCCGTCGGGCAGGCGGTAGCCCACGCAGACTTTCAGCACCGGCAGGCCTGTCTTGGCCAGGGTGTCCAGGTGCGGAACGGCGAGGTCGGTGATGCCGCTGACCCGGCAGGCGTAGCGGACCATCACCAGGTCGAGCCAGCCGATGCGGCGGGGACGGCCGGTGGTGGTGCCGTACTCGTGCCCCACCTCACGGATCCGGTCGCCCTGCTCGTCGAGCAGCTCGGTGGGGAAGGGGCCCTCGCCGACCCGGGACGTATACGCCTTCACGACGCCGACGACGCGCGTGACCTTGGTCGGCCCGACGCCCGCGCCGATGATGGCGCCCGCGGCGATGGGGTGGGAGGCGGTCACGAACGGGTAGGTGCCGAAGTCGATGTCCAGCAGGTGGCCCTGCGCACCCTCGAAGAGCACGTTGCGGCCGGCGTCGATGGCGTCGTTGACCAGTTCGACCGTGTTGGCGACATACGGGCGCAGCCGCTCCGCGTACTCGAGGTAGGGCTCCGCAATCTCCTCGACGGTGAAGCCTGGCAGGCCGTAGACCCTCTCCAGGAGCTGGTTCTTGACCTCCACCTGCGCCCGGAGCTTCGGCAGGAACTCCTCCGGGTCCATCAGGTCCACAAGCCGGATGCCCGAACGGGCGAACTTGTCCATGTACGCCGGTCCGATGCCGCGGCGGGTGGTGCCGATCTTCTGGTCCCCCTTGCGGTCCTCCTCGGCGTTGTCCAGGCGAATATGGTACGGGAAGACGATGTGGGCTCCGCCGCTGATGCGCAGGGCCGAGAGGTCGACCCCCTGACCGGCCAGGCGGTCCATCTCCTCCAGCAGCTTCTGCGGGTCAAGCACCACCCCGTGGCCGATCACGCAGAGCGTTCCCGGGTAGAGGATGCCCGACGGCACCTGGTGGAGCTTATACTGCTGCCCGTTCACCCACACCGTGTGACCTGCGTTGGATCCGCCCGTGGCGCGCACCACCACGTCCGCCTTCTCGGCGAGCAGGTCCACGAACTTGCCCTTCCCCTCGTCGCCCCACTGTGCGCCCATCACGACTACTACCGGCATCCGGGCCACCTCCGTACGAAAGCCGCAGGGGCTCCGCATCGGAAGCCCCGGCGTCGCACTCAGCGAATTCCACGCACAGTGTACCATTCGGAAACTCGGAGTGTCAACGCGCACCGCGAACATTATCCACAGCTGTGGATATGAATGTTCGCATCTCGCGATTCACGCGACTTCGCGGCATCGTTCAGCGACGCGGAATTTCCTTAGCTGCGCTACGACCGCCGGTGCTCCCGCCCGTACATCCGCTGGATGTCCTTCATGAAGAGCAGCTCCACGGTGCCGACAGGCCCGTTGCGGTGCTTGGCGAGGATGACCTCCACGACGTCCTTCTTGTCGGTGTTCTGGTCGTAGTAGTCCTCCCGGTAGAGGAAGGCGACCAGGTCGGCGTCCTGCTCGATGGCGCCGGACTCGCGCAGGTCCGACAGCATCGGCTTCTTGTCCTGCCGCTGCTCCACGGAGCGGGAGAGCTGCGACAGGGCGATCACCGGCACCTTGAGCTCGCGCGCCAGCGCCTTCAGCGAGCGGGAGATCTCCGAGATCTCCTGCTGCCGGTTGACCTGTGCGCCGGGGCGTTGGGGCAGCGTCATGAGCTGCAGGTAGTCGACGATGATCAGGTCGAGCCCGCGCTCCTGAGACAGGCGGCGCGCCTTCGCACGCAGCTCCTGCAGCGGGATGTTGGGGGTGTCGTCGATGTAGATCTCGCTCTCGCCCAGAACGGAAAGGGCGGTGCCCAGCCGCTGCCAGTCCTCGTCCTGCAGCTGGCCGGTGCGCAGCTTGTGCCCGTCCACGATCGCCTCGGAGGCGAGCAGGCGCAGGGCCAGCTGCTCCGCCGACATCTCCAGCGAGAAGAACATGACCCGGGCCCTGGACTGGACCGCGGCGTTGCGGGCGATGTTCAGGGTGAAGGCCGTCTTGCCCACCGAGGGCCGGGCGGCGACGATGATCAGGTCCGAGGGCTGGAAGCCCGAGGTCATGGCATCCAGATCCCGGTAGCCGGAGGGCACGCCGGTGGTCTTGCCCTTCGACGTATAGAGGTGCTCCAGGTGGCCGTAGGCGGTCACCAGGGCGTCGCGGATGTGCAGGTAGCCCCTGCTCGACCGGCGCTGCGTCACCGCGAAGATCGATTTCTCCGCCTCCTGGAGCGTCGCTTCCACGTCCTCGGCGGTGTAGCACTCGTCCACGATGCGGCGGGCCGCGGTCTGCAGGCGGCGCAGCGTGGCCTTGGCCTCCACGATCTCCGCGTACTGGAGGACGTTGGCGGTCGTGGGCACGAGGTTGATCAAGCTGGTCAGGTAGGTGAGGCCTCCCACCTCCTCCAGCTTGCCGGTCTTGGTCAGCTCGTCCTGGACCGTGATGGGGTCCACCGGCTCGCCGCGGTTGTAGATGGAGACCATGGCGGCGAAGAGATGCTGGTGCCTGTCGGAGTAGAAGTCCTCGGGGACCAGCTTGTGCGAGACGGCGATGACCGCCTCGCGGTCGATGAGCATCGCGCCCAGGACCGACTGCTCTGCCTCTAGGTTCTGTGGCGGGACGCGTTCGCTGAAGGCATTCATCGCGTCAGACCCCCTCATGCAGAGGCGCGGGCCGGCGCCCAGCCGACCCGCGCCCGAGCGCGGTGCATGTTTGTTCGACAAGCTGCCGATCGAACCCTGCTAGCGCCGGGGGCATCACTCGGCCAGCACCAGCGCCATGGCCTCCTCGATGGTCGACGCGAAGCAGATCTCGATGCCGGACACACCCCGCGGCACGTCCTTGCGGTTCTCCTCCGGCAGCACCACGCGGGCCATGCCGGCCTGGCGGGCGCCGTAGATCTTCTCGTACACCCCGCCGATGGCGCGGACGGCACCGCGGATGGAGACCTCGCCGGTGATGGCGACGTCCTGCCGGATCGGCCGCCCCTGGATGGCGGAGATCATCGCCAGGTAGATGGCCGTCCCGGCGCTGGGCCCGTCGATCCGGCCGCCGCCGACCACGTTGACGTGCACGTCCCAGTTGGACAGCTCCTCGCCCGTCACCAACCGCACGACCGCCGCGGCGTTGAACAGCGAGTCCTTGGTCATGGAGCCGGCGGTGTCGTTGATGCGCAGCACGCCCTTGCCCTTCTCCCGGGCGGGGAAGGCCACCGCCTCGATCTCCAGCACCGAGCCGACGTAGCCCAGCACGCCGAGCCCGAAGATCCGGCCGACCTCCGCGGTCGGAGACGCCTTCTTGACGACGTTGGGCGAGAGGCGGCTGGCCTGGATGACCTCGTACACGTGCTCCTGCGAGATGGTGACCGGCCGGTCCGGCTCCCCGGCCTCCCCGGCCTGGTAGAGGGCCAGGCCGTACGCGTCGGCCAGGATCCCCACCGCCTTCCGGCCCTCGATCGTGTAGTCGGCCAGGATCTCGGCCACCCCGGGGGCCAGGCTGACGCCGATGCGCGCCGCGGCCTGCTCGACGATGAGGACGATGTCGGAGGGAGTCAGCGGCTCGAAGAAGACCTCGGCGCAGCGGGAGCGCAGGGCCGGGTTGATCTCGCTGGGATCGCGGGTGGTCGCGCCGATCAGGATGAAGTCCGCCGGGGCGCCCTCCTCGAACAGCTTCTTCACGTACTTGGGCACGTTCGGGTCGTGGGCGTCGTAGTAGCTGGACTCAAACGTGACCCGCCGGTCCTCCAGCACCTTGAGCAGCTTGGTCTGGAGCATGGGGTCCATCTCGCCGATCTCATCGATGAAGAGCACGCCTCCGTGGGCATCGGTCACCAGGCCGGTGCGCGGCTCCGGCACCCCGCTCTCCGCCAGATCCCTGCGCGCACCCTGGTAGATGGGGTCATGCACTGAGCCCAGGAGCGGGTTCGTCACCTCGCGGGGGTCCCAGCGGAGGGTAGTCCCGTCGACCTCGATGAACGGCGCGTCCGGGCCGAAGGGCGTGTGCGCCATCTGCTTGGCCTTCTCCAGCACGAGCCGGGCGACGGTGGTCTTGCCGACGCCGGGCGGGCCGTACATGATCACGTGCTGGGGGAAAGGTGAGGCGACCTTGGCCAGCAGCGCGGCGATCGCCCGCTCCTGGCCGACGACCTCGCTCAGGCTGCGCGGCCTGAGCAGTTCCGCCGCCGAGCGGTGCAGCGAGATCTTATCCAGGGCCTCCAGGCGCTCCAGCCGCTGCAGCGTCGAGGTGGTCTCGGGCCCCGCGTCCTCCTTCAGCACCTGCTGCTTGATCTCGCGGTAGTACTCGTCCTGCCGCTCCTGCATGCGGGCCTGGATCTTCTTCTCGATCTTGTCCTCGACCGTCCGGCGGGCCACCAGGTCGGCGATCTCGTTCTCCAGCTGGTCGATGGCCCGCAGCAGCTCCTCGCCCTGGGGCACCACGTCCAGCGTGGGATCCTCGTAGACCAGGCGCTGCAGCGCGAGGACCTGCTCCTCCACCCGGTCCGACTTCATCAGCCCGAGCGCGTCCAGCTTGCCCGCCTTCACGACCAGGCGCTCCGGCCCCCAGACGTTGGTGAGGAGTCCGAAGAGCGCCCCCACCTGCCGGCCCACCTGCTCCTCCGCAGAGAGCCGGCGATTCAGGCTTTCGGAATCGGACGGCCGGGCGCCGCGTATCAGCTTGTCCAGAATCTCCTTCATCACTCTGGGCGGAACCCCGCACCTCCTCCCCAAAGACGGCGGCCCCAACCGGAATCCGGCCGGGCCGCAGCCTGTCTACTCGGGTACGATTTCGACGTTGACCTTACCGTTGATGTTATGGCCGAACTTCAGCTCCACCGTGTGGACGCCCAGCGTCTTGATCGGCGCGCTGATCTCGATGACCTTGCGGTCGAACTCCTTGCCGATGTGGCGGGAGATGGCCTCCGCCACGTCCTTGTTGGTGACGGAGCCGAAGAGCCGGCCCCCCTCCCCGCACTTGGCCGGCAGGCGAATGGTCTGCCCGTCCAACTGGTCGCGGAGGGCCTTCAGCTCGGCGATGCGCCGCTGCTCCTTCTCGGCCTGCGCCCGGCGCTCGACCTCAATGGACTTCAGCGCCCCCGCCGAGGCCGCCACTGCCAGGCCCCGGGGCAGCAGGTAATTGCGGGCGTAGCCGTCAGACACCTCCACGGTCTCGCCCTTCTTGCCCGTGCCCTTTACGTCGGCCTTCAAAATCACCTTCACGACCATCCCTCCAATCAGCCTTGCTGACGTCGCCAGAGACCGTGCCCGAGCCCGCGCACGTCAAACACCGTATCCCACATGGCCAGCAGCACCAGGAGCTGCGGCCCCAGCGGGCCCAGGAGGAGCGTACCCAGGATCACGATCAGCGCGGCGGAGCCGCCGCTGAGCCCGCGCTTTCGGAGGTAGCCGTACGCCACCGCCACACCTGCCAGCATGAAGATCATCATGAGGGGGCTGAACACGTTCAGCAGCAGCTTCCCCCACCACGGCAGCGAGACCATGTCGCCGCTCAGGAAGAACGGGGCCAGGAGTGCCAGGGAGGCGTAGAGCCAGACGGACCAGGTCGGCAGGCGGAACTCCGCGAACGGCGTCCACGCGGGCACCTCGTGGCCGAAGCGCGGCAGGGTGAAGCGGCAGAGCATGTAGTTGACCGCGCTGCTGGCCACGCCCGAGAAGAAGATCGAGGCCGGCAGCAGCGAGCCCCACCGGATCCCGCTGCAGCATGTCCGCCATCATCCGGTACTGCTCCGCCATCTGCACCTGCGACGCCGAGGGGGCCCCGGACTGCGCCGCGGTCTGCTCGACCTGGGTGGCCACCGTCTGCATGCTGGCGATCATCGCGTCCAGCAGGGCCCGTACCTCGGGCTGCTCGAGCATGGCGATGAACGGGTCACGCCCGCCGAACATCGCCACGCGGGTGACGGCATAGGTGAGCGCGAAGCCGAAGAAGTACGCCAGCACCGCTGCGATGCCGATGGTCAGCGGCCGCCACTTGCGGCGGAACCCGAGCCCGAAGACGAGGCCGGGAAGGATGCCGTAGGGGATGGTCAGGATGCCGGAGACCACGCCGCTGAACGCCATGGTGAAGAGGGTGGCCGCCACGGCGGTCAGCACGGCGGTGCGCCCGAGTACCTGACAAACGCCAGGACCAGGGGGATCGGCATCAGGAACGAGAGCACCGGGACCAGGCTGAACACGACGATGAGCGCCGCCATCAGCCCGCCGAAGACCAGGCCGCGGGTCTGGGTGAATCGGCTTTGCATGCGGGTCGCTCCTTGGCTCGGGCAGGTGTTGCGTGAACAGGGGGACACCGCAGGCAGCGGTGCCCCCCTCATTCGGAACCGCCTATTCGACGGTAAACGGCAGCAGGGCCATGATGCGGGCCCGCTTGATGGCGACGGTCAACTGGCGCTGATGGCGGGCGCAGTTGCCGGAGATGCGGCGAGGCAGAATCTTGCCCCGCTCGGTGATGTACCGCTTCAGGCGAGCGGCATCCTTATAGTCAACGTGTTCAATCTTGTCGACGCAGAAGCTGCACACGCGGCGCTTCGGTCGACGGCCACGCTCACGACGCATGGGTCCCTGTCCTCCTTTCGCTCAGAAGGGGACATCTTCGTCGTCGCCCAGGGTCAGCTCACTGCCCATGCCCGGCTCCCGGCGCGGGACCGGCACACTGCCGCTCCGCTCGCCGCCGGCGTGGTCGCGGGCGCTGTCGAGGAACCGGACCGTGGTGGCGACCACTTCGGCCCGCTCCCGCTTCTGGCCCTCCTGGTTGGTGTACTGCCGGATCTGCAGGCGTCCCTGCACGGCGACCAGGCGGCCCTTCTGCAGGTAGTTCGCGACCGTCTCCGCCTGCTTCTCCCAAACGACGACGTCGATGAAGTCCGTCTCCCTCTCGCCCTGTTGGTTGATGGTACCACGGTCCACAGCCAGCCGCATGCTTGCGACGGCCTTCCCCGAAGGCGTGTACCGCAGCTCAGGATCCTTGGTAAGGCGGCCAATCAAGATAACGGAATTGAGCACATCCTTACCTCCTTCGGCGCATTACTCCTCCGGACGGACGATCAGGAACCGGACAACCTCGTCGGTGATCTTCAGAACGCGGCTCAGCTCGTCCGCGGTCCTGGGCTCACCCTTGAAGTTGATGACCGAGTAATAGCCCTCCCGGAGATCCTTGATCTCGTAAGCCAGACGCTGCTTCTTCCAGGCGTCCGTCGACTCGACCACACCGCCGTTGTCGGTGATGAGGCCGGTGATCTTCTCGGCCAGCGCCTGGAGGGCCGCGTCGTCCAGCTCAGGCCGGGCGATTACCATGATCTCGTAGGCCCTCACGTTAGCACCTCCTCCCCATGGACTGATGGCTCCTCGTTTGGAGCAGGGAGGCAGCAGCCTTTCCGGCTGCGCCCACGATCTGCACGTCTTGCGTGCACATCCAGTTTAATATAGCACGCACGGACAACCCGTGCAAGCTGTGAACGCGCAAATCACTCGGCTTCCTGCTTGGGGAATCGCTCCCGCACGCTCTTTTCGAACTTGGGGCGCGGGATCATCACGCGGTGGCCGCAGCCCAGGCACTTCAGCCCGAAGTCGATGCCGGTTCGGTAGATCTCCCACCGGTTCGCCCCGCACGGATGCGGCTTCTTGAGCCTCACCTGGTCGCCGATCTCATACTTCACTCGCTCCACAGACGCAACCCTCCACCGAGCACCAGCCCGCGGGTCCACTCGAATGCTTGTATGATGTAGGGCGGCGTGACCGAGCGGTTGACGACGGCTCCCAGTTCAGCCGCGCCGTACACGGAGAGCGTCGGGATCACCCAGATCAGGAACAGGCTCAACCCGAGTATTGCTGCGATGCCCATCGCGGCCGCGCCCAGCAGCCGGTCGGCCGTCCCCACCAGGGGGAGCGACTGGATCACGTCGGCGAACAGCCCGCCCACCCAGCGTATGGCGATCGACAGCACCAGGACCAGCACGATGAAGCAGACGCCGGTGCTCACCCCGGCTGCGAGCTGCTCCGCCGCGTGCTGCACCGCCAGGAGGTCGCCGGCCTCCGCCGACCGGGTGATCACGTCCTCGACGAGCGGACGCCTGTAGATGTCCGGGATGGCGAAGGAGGACAGCGCCTCCGCCGCCGACTCAGGGGAGATCGCCGAGCGCCGCAGCAAGCCCTCGGTGATCTTGTCCTGCACGCCGAAGGCCTCGTTCAGCCAGCGCATGACGGGGCCCGTGAGCCGGCCTGCGAGCATCACCGCAATGAAGAAGGAGACAAAGCCCAGGAGGGTGCGCACGATCCCGCGCAGCCACCCGCCGGCCAACGCCGTCAGGAGCAGGCCCGCGACCACCCAGTCGAAGCTGGTGAATGCGTTGAAATCCACGTTGATCCCTGCCTTTGCAGGATGAGGGGTCCGGGGGACCGGCCCTCAGCTGAGGGCCATTAGCAGCAGCGCGAGGAGCAGAGCCGTGAGCACGCCGGCAGGCAGGCACCCGGCCCGGCGCTTGACGCGGCTCCCCAGGTCGGCCATGTCCTGCCGGATCTCGTTGTTCACCTGCTGCCGCTTCAGGCGCTGCGCTCGCTTGATCGCGTCGACGGCCTCGGAGATCCGGCCGAGCTTCTTGTAAGCGGCGTGAAGGTTCTCGTGGAAGGTGGGGTTGTTGGGATCCAGCTTGACCGCCAGCTGGTACTTCTCCAGGGCTGCGGCGTAATCCCCCCGGGCGTAGTCGAGGTTGCCGAGGTTGCTGTGGGCCTGGGGCAAGTTCGGGTCCAGCTCGATCGCACGCCGCAGGTGCGCCTCGGCGCCCGCCAGGTCGTCCTTCTGCGCCAGGATGGCGCCCGTGCGGCTGTGCGCCCAGGCGACGGTCTCATCCTCAGCCAGCACCTGGCGGTACAGCTCCAGCGCCTCGTCCAGACTACCCCGGGCATAGGCGGCGTCTGCCCGGCTCAGAACCTCCGACAGCTCCTCCTTGTTCATAAACGCCTCCTGTGGGCCCATAAGTGCACATAGGTTTCCAGTGGTCGCCGTATACTTCCCTGTACCACGGTCGCCCAGACCGCTCTGGGAGGGAAGGCCATTGGGTGAAGGTGGGAACCTGCCTGCTCGACGCACAGCCTCCCACGGGGGGGAGACACGCATTCATATGGACGACGCCCGGGCGCCGGCCGTGATTGCAGCGGCGCTCGAAGGCTGTGCCGCCGGGCTGGCGGAGCGGTGTGACGGGCTCGTGGCGCTCTGTATCGGGACGGACCGCTCCATCGGGGACGCCCTGGGCCCGCTCGTCGGCAGCCGGCTCCAGGCGGCGTTCCGCGAGGGGATCACCGTGCTCGGCACGCTGGACAAGCCCGTTCACGCGGGCAACCTGGAGGAGGCGCTCGCCTGGGTGGGGCGCGCCTTCCGGCGGCCGCTGGTCGTGGCCGTGGACGCGTGCCTGGGGCGGGCCGAATCGGTTGGCATGCTCACCGTTGGCCCCGGCAGCCTGCGTCCGGGCGCCGGGGTGAGCAAGAGCCTCCCCGCGGCGGGCGATATCTACCTGACCGGAGTGGTGAACGTGGGCGGCTTCATGGAGTACTTCGTCCTGCAGAACACCCGGCTGAGCCTCGTCATGCGCATGGCGCAGGTGGCCGCCAGCGGGTTGGAACAGGGGCTTCGGGCCGTGCTGGCGCGGCGAGCGGCGGCACTGCACGGGGACTGATGCGCATCGCCCGTCCTGGCCTGCCAGGGCGGGCGATGATGTGCGGATCAGTCTCCGGCGGTTCGTGTGCTCGACTGGGAATCGGCCTGATCGGGCGACGACATCACGCTCCGGCCGTGGAAGCGGGCCCCCTCATGGATGACGAGGTGACCGCAGCGGACATCGCCCTGCAGGTGTGCCCCGGGGAGCAGTTCCAGCTTCCCCTCCACCTCCACGTCGCCGCGAATCTCACCGGCCATGGCGAGACCCTTGGCCTTGACCGTGGCCTGCAGCCGGCCCTTGGGGCCGATGATCAGATCCCCGTTGTGGTCAATGGACCCCTCGAGGAAGCCGTCTACCCGGACGACGCCGGTAGACTGAATGGAGCCCTTGATCTGCGTGCCTTCCCCGATGAGGGTCTCGACCTTCCCGTAGGCAAGGCCGTCTGCCGTAGGCTTTCTGCTGCGGAACACGTCCATTCCTCCGGTTGGGTTCTAGTTTAGGTACGGTGCAGGGTCGACCGCCACACCGTTCAACTGCACCTCGTAGTGCAGGTGCGGGCCTGTGCTGAGCCCCGTGCTCCCCACCCAGCCGATCAGGTCGCCGCGGACAACCTCCTGGCCGACGGTGACGTTCCAATCCTGCATGTGCCCGTAGAGCGTCCTGTATCCGTAACCGTGATCAATGATGACGCACTTGCCGTAGCCGCCCGCCAGCCAGTCGGCGTACACCACAGTTCCCGCCCCGGTCGCGTAGATGGGGGTTCCGTAGTCCTGACCGAGGTCCATTCCGTCGTGGAACTGGTACCCACCGCCGAACGGGCTCCACCGCGGGCCGTACTCGTCGGTGATCTCAGCGCCGTACACCGGCCAGCCCGTGGGCCGGTGCGCCAGATACTCCAACCGGGCGGCCAGTTGCTCGCGCCCGTCGATCAGCGACTGCGTCGAACGCTGCAGCGCCTCGAGCTGGAGCTGCATGGTCGTGCTGGTCTGGCGGGCCGTTGCCAGGGTGCGGTCTGCGGCCTGGGGAAGCCGTGCCAGCTTCAGGTCCAGCGCCAGCGTGTCGCGCCGGCCGATTATGTAAGGGGCGACATCTCCCGGAAGGACCGCTCCCAGCGTGAGACCCAGCCGGGACTGCGTCTCGCTGAAGTCTGGTCCGCCCCTGGCGGTTGACGGTGTTACGGCGGTTCTGCCCTGTGAGGAACGCGAGGGCGGAGTCGGGCCGCCCTCGGTCATGGCGTCGAGATCCCGCTCGAGCTGCCGGATCTGCATCAGCTCGAGCTCAACCCGCTCAGCGGCCTGCTTCATCTGTTCGATTTCGGCCTGCTGGAGCCGCGCCTGCTGGCGCAGCTGCTCCATCTCGCCAACCTCTGCCTGCAGCCGCTTCACCTCGCCTTGGAAGTACCAGACTCCCAGGGAAAGGGCCGCGATGACCAGTGCCACGAGCAGGGCTCCCGCCCCGAGCAGGGCGGGGTAGAGGTTAAGGCTGTAGCTCCGCCTGCCGGTCGGCGGGACGACGATGATGGTGAGCCTGCTGGCCCTCTGCGACAACGCGCCCTGTCCCCCCTCCCTGACTGGTCGTGCTTCTCAGGCATAAATGGACAAACAGGCAATGTGGGATTTCAACCCCACTTTGCCTGTTTCCTTCCTGCGCATGCAAAAGTATGCCTTTCAGGACTGCGCGGGTACGTTCTCCCTGGCCCGCGAGAGCGCCTGCTTCTCCTCCTCGGTGAGGGTGTAGGAGGACTGCCCGCCGCGGATCGGCTTGGCGTAGGTCCGGCACTCGCTCCGCCCATAGAGCGAGGTGAGGACGATCCCGTTGTCGCGGCCGTCCAGCAGCGCGATGGAGAAGCTGAGGTCAGCGCCCACGTCAGGGAAGGCGTTGAAGCGGACGATGCCGACGCGCTGCACGTGGTCGAGCGCCGCGCGCTCGAGGTCGGCCATCCGGCGGCGCAGGGCTTCCTGGCCGGCCTTCAGGTCGGCCAGCCCCTCCTGGTGCTGGATCAGGAGGTCGTCGATGCTCAGGTCAGGGTTGCGGTCTAGCAACACCCGGTATCTCCTCAGCAACCGGCTCTGGCGGATCAGGACAATCAGCATGATGAACAGCGCGAGCAGACATAATCCGAGCGCTGAGAACGCCAGTACAACGGGATCAATCTGCGTAAGGAACGGCACCAGAGGGCCTCCTTCGTCTGCTGGGAGTTGAACTGCGGCTGGCGGGATGAGCCTGGCATCCCCATGGGGCGGATGCCCGGGCCACGGCCGCAACTGCGCCACTTACTTAGATGTAGAAACGGGGTACAGTGTTCCGTGCTGTGTGCGGGCCGCGTGCACTGTTTTGCTGGCAGCCGCACATCCCTGTTGTTCCACGTGGAACACTGCTGGCTCCCCTGCGGAGGGGACTCTCAACTGTTCTACGGTGACATGCGACCTCCTGCAAGCCTGCCCCCTTCTTGTGCCATGCGCTCTTGTTGGGGCCGATCCCAGGGGTGGGTTTCCCGCTGGAAACTGAATGCCCGCTCACCGACCGTCAGGTCAAGAGTCGTCTTGCTGTAAGGATGTGCGCACGCCAGAGGCCGGTCGCCGCGCGCCTCAGGTATTTTGGCATTGCAAAACTGTTGATTGTGACGTTGCAGGGAGTGTGGGCACCGTCAAGGCCCGTTCTGCTGGTCGCCGACTGACGGCGCCGTGGTTGCCCGTCACAGGCGATGAGCCGCCCGGCGTCCTTGTTCCGCTCCCGGTTGCCCCGCGGGTCGCCGGCCGTGGTGTCGGGGGAATCGTGTCTGCTTGCGCGGGATCCCGTCCTTGGGGTGTTCCACGTGGAACATCGGTGCGATGGCCCAACCCGCGCCTGTCATCACAGCCCCGGAGGAGGCGCGCGCCGCCGATCCTTGCGACCGCTGCTGCGGTACGGATTCGCGAACTCGTGCCAGGGGCGCTGCCTTTCATGGCCCCGTCTTCGTCTTCCACGTGGAACACTTTGCCCGCCTCCCTCGCTCTGGTCGGGCGCTGGCTTGTCTCTGTTCCACGTGGAACAGCGCAACCCCACTGCTTCTTTTCCAAGCCACTCCGGTTCTGGCCATGGTCTTGCCCCTCTCAGGGTCCGTTGCGCGGAAGGCACCCCGGGGGGCGAAGGGACAGCGCTCCGGTCCCCGCCGATCCCACCGTTACACACGGAAGGTGTGCCTTTGCCTCTGCGTGGGATGGGCACCACTTCGCGCCGGCGGACACCACGTGGAACACCGAACACCACGGCTGGCAGTGTCCGGCTCAGCGTTGTGAGGCACCGCTAGAGGGAGGCTCCAGACCTCGAGGTCGCTACGGCTACCTGAGGACCTGCGATCCACTGTTCCACGTGGAACACGCCGATGGCAGACCTCTGTCTACCCTCGGACGCTGGCCTGGCGGCGCGCGGGGCCTGGCGAGTGCTGTAGTGACTTCTGTGGTGGACCTACCCTTTCCCCGGTTATTCCTTGTGGACTGTTCCACGTGGAACACGAGAGAACTGTTCGGTTGGCAGGGGATAACGCGTGTCAGCCAGCCGAGCCGGGCAGACGTGGCTCCGTCGCCAACCCGGGTTGCCGACGGGTTCCCGTGGGGTTCTTGAAGCTTTCCCCAGGCGCAATGTTCCACGTGGAACGCCGACGACAGAACCGCATGGCACCTCGCAATCCTCTTGGGGGTCGGTTGGACCAGGTTGAGCACTCGTTCGGCCGCGCCGGCCAGACAGCTAAGGCTCCGTCACCCGCTGTTCCACGTGGAACATCCCCCTGACAACGGCAGCCTTATTCTGCACTGCCACGCGGCTTCGGGCGCTGCCGGATCTTGCGGTGTCGTCGCTTCCGTAGGCCGGTAGATCTCTGCGCAGTCCGCTCGTGATGAATACCATGTGTTGCACGTGGAGTCGCGTCCGCACGCGTCCTTGTCACGGGTTCGCCACAGTGACCCGATTCGAGGGGCAGATGGATCGCCAGCCTTTGTTGTCGCAGCCTGTGCACGGTCTCCTCCGAGACGGCATACTGCTCCACGCAGAATCCCAGGGCTGCGTGGGGCGCCTGCCTTCGTGACTCAGCTCCTTAGCGCGTCGCCCATGGGGCTTTCGGGTACTTAGACCGGACGGGCGTTCCCCACAGCGACCAGACCATCGGGTGTTCCACGTGGAACACCGGTGCCGAGTCTCTCCTCCCCTGCGTTCTGACCGCCTTCTGCACGGGGACACCAGTCCACTGTTCCACGTGGAACACCAGGACGCCAGCCGCGGCCACCCTAGGCATCACGCGTCGAGAATGCATCACGATCGGTCACCGACCGGACCCCTGCCACGCGCCACGGCACTCTTTCACTGTGTGAGTCATCCCTCCCCTGCCTCCAGGCGCACAGTTCCACGTGGAACTCAGAGAGCCCCGCACACCCGTCCCTCGGAAAGCACCAGCGCCGGGCTTCGCGCGCGGTCCGTTACTGCCTCGCAACCGGGGGCGCCACCAGCCATGACATCCGTGCGGGCTACTGTTCCACGTGGAACACACCTAGATCGCCGAGGGACGCTCTCCCCCTTTCGCAACTCGCTTCCATGGGCCAAGGATTGACCGCGCACCTGTTCGTCTTCCCCAGCCCGGGCGCACCGGTTTCCGCCCCCACCGGCCAACTACCGTTCCACGTGGAACAACGCAGGCACGCTCGCGCAGTCATCAGCGATCACACATGCGGCGCCGTCCAGGCATCCGGAAGTGCGGGCTCTCTGCATGCCTCCGGTGGCGCAGTGTGCTTGGAAGCGGCTGCGCTCGTGAAGTCGAGACGCTAGTCGGGCCTACCCGGGGATGCGGGTGGGCGAGGCGACTGGGGGCGGGTCCTGAACGACGGGGTGGTACGACCTGAAGGTTCCTGACGCGCTTTGGTAAGCACGGAGCCAGGCCTCAAGCAGGCGTATGTTGGGGCAGTTTCGGAGTACTTCGGCAGGTCGAATGGGGTTGCGAGCCCGTGCCATCCCGCAGCCCAGTGTTCCACGTGGAACATCAGCCAGCCGCCTACACCGCTGTCTATTCCTCGCGGGCCCCTCCGCCCTCGTCGCCAACCGCACCCTCCGTATTGTTCCACGGGGAACACTCGACGGTGAACTGCCAACCTCGCCGTTTCGCGTACGAGCGCAACCGATCCCCTCACCCCCTCCCCGGTAGCAACAGTTCCACGTGGAACATCAGCCCACGGCGTACCGCTGGACCATCTCTGTGAGCGCCTCCCCCGCTCGGCACCTCCTCGACCCCACGAACTGTTCCACGTGGAACACGCACCTCTCAGCCGCCAAGCCCCCCACTCCACAGGAAACGCCGGCCACAAGGACCGGCGGCTCATCGTCCGAAGCCGCGCAACTGTTCCACTGGGAACACCAGTCCACTGGACACACCAAGGCCCCGCCCGGCAAGCGCCTCGGACCCCGCACCACGCTCAGCGCCGTTCCACGTGGAACACTCTCCTCGATCCGCCCACCCCGCGTGCTCCTACACACAGTGCACGCCACAGCCCCGGGCGTTTCCCCTCTCCATGCACGCCACCGTTCCAACCCGAACATCGACCGGCACGGCACGCACTCCTGTGGCGTAGGAACCCTCGCCGCCCATCGCTCCACCCCACCGTTCTACGTGGAACACCCGACGCCGGACCGCCCACCCCGACACCCGCGACAAGGCGCCGGCCACAACGACCGGCGCCTCTTCTGCTATGACCCACCCACTGTTCCACGTGGAACAGCCTATACACGGAACGGCTCCCGCGGCGGCCGGGGCAACACAGGCTGCTGCCCACTCATCCCCAAGGCATCCAGCAGACGGCCGAGCCCTTCCTCGCCGAAGAAGGTGATCTCCACCCGTCCCCGGTCGCCAGACCAGCGCAGCTTCACAGGCGTTCCGAACTGCTCCCTCAGCCGGCGCTCGATCGCGGCCAGGTCCGGCGGCAGCTTCTGCCGCACCGGGGTGCGCCGCTTCTCTGCCGAGCCCCTTCGCTGCACCAGCTCCTCCAGCTGCCGGACCGACAACTGCTCCCGCACGGCACGCTCGGCCAGCGCAATCCGATCGGCGGCGTCCTCCACACCGAGCAGCACCTTCGCGTGACCCATGGAGAGGCGCCCGCTCCGCACCTCCTCCTGCACCGGTTGCGGCAGGTGCAGAAGGCGGAGGGTATTGGCCACCTGGGGCCGGCTGCGGCCGAGGCGCTTCGCCAGGGCCTCCTGGGTGAGTCCGAACGTCTCCATCAACGTCCGGTAGGCTTCTGCCTCTTCCAGAGGGTTCAGATCCTCCCGCTGCAGGTTCTCGATCAGGGCGATCTCCATCCGCTCGGCATCGGTGAACTCCCGAACCAGAGCGGGGACCTTGCTGAGCCCGGCCTGCTTTGCGGCTCGCCAGCGCCGCTCGCCCGCGATGATCTCATACCCCTGGCCCACCTGCCGCACGACGATCGGCTGCACGATCCCGTGCTCGCGGATGGATGCCGCAAGCTCCTCAAGGCGGTCCGGGTCGAAGTCCCGCCGGGGCTGCGCCGGGTTCGGCACGATCTGGCCGATCTCCAGCTCGACCACGCCCTGCCGCTCCCGCTCGCTCAGGTCGACCTCCGGGATCAGGGCACCCAGCCCCCTACCCAGCCCTTTCTTCGACACGCTCGATCACCTCTCTGGCCAATTCCATATACGCCTCGGCACCCTTCGACCGCGCATCGTACATCGTAATGGGAAGCCCGTGACTCGGCGCCTCACTCAGCCGAACGTTCCGAGTGATGATCGAACGATACACCTGGCCCTTGAAGTACCGCTTCACATCCTCCACGACCTGGATGCTCAGGTTCGTACGGCCGTCGAACATCGTCAGCACCACGCCCTCCACTTCGAGGGCCGGGTTCAGCGCCTCCCGCACCAGCCGGAACGTGTCCATCAGCTGCGTCAACCCCTCCAGCGCGTAGTACTCGCACTGGATCGGGATCAGGATCGAGTCGGCCGCCGTCAGGGCGTTGATCGTGAGCAAACCCAGTGAGGGCGGGCAGTCCATCAGCACGAAGTCGAACTGGTCCCGAACGGGATCCAGCGCCGACTTCAGGCGGGTCTCCCGGGAAATGCGGGGCACGAGTTCAATCTCGGCCCCGGCCAGATCGATGGTGGCAGGCAGCAGGTGCAGGCCCCGCACGCGGGTCTCCACCACGGCGTCGAGCAGCGGCATCTCATCGAGAAGCACGTCGTACACCGAGGCCTTCAACCGCTTCCGGTCGACGCCGATCCCGGAGGTCGCATTCCCCTGCGGGTCAATGTCAATCAGCAGGACCCGCTTGCCGAGTTCGGCCAGGCAGGCGCTCAGGTTGACCGCCGTGGTCGTCTTCCCGACGCCACCCTTCTGGTTGGCTATTGCGATGACACGACTCACTGCCGACACTCCTCCCCTGACCGCAGCCTGCGCCGGTACCGAAGGGCAAACAGCCCTTCAACTCGTAACTGATTCGTCACCACCACACCCGTTCCTGCCCACGCAAAGCCATCCCACATGCAGGGATTCGTTGCACACAAAAGGCGCCCCCCGGCACAACAAGGGGCGCCAAATGCCCAAAACCTTTTCGCGGAATATTACAAACCTCTCACAGCCGTTCTGACGTCGTTTTTTGCACCCCAGGGTACCCTATGCTATCTCAGGCGCCGTATGCCCACAAAGGCCCCTGAAAGGCCCGCTGATCCGTTCGCTGTCAGAGCGGGTTCTTGGCCGGCACGCCGGCCTTCCGCGGGTAGGGTTTGGGCGTGGGCGCCGCCTTCCGGATGAGCACCAGCGAACGCCGCAGCCCGCCTTCTGGCAGCTCCAGCTCCCGCACCTCGGCCACCTCGCCGCCCAGCCTCGCGACGGCGTTCTGCGCCGCGCCCAGCTCCGCGCTGAGCCCTGGGCCCTTCATTGCCAGGAAGACCCCGCCGACCCGCACAAAGGGGAGGCAGTACTCGGCGAGCACGCGCAGTTCCGCCACCGCCCGGGCGGTGACCACGTCGTACCGCTCCCGGTGCTCGGGCACCCGACCCTGGTCCTCGGCCCTTCCCCACACGACCCGGTACGATCCGGCTCCGCCGAGGAGACGTACCACTTCCTCCCCTACCTCTTCCAAAAACCGGCACCGCTTCTGCAGGCTCTCCAGGAGCACCAGGTCGATCTCCGGAACGAGGCACTTCCACACCACACCCGGGAACCCGGCCCCGGTGCCCACGTCCAGCACCCGCTGACCCGGGCCCAGCTTCACCACAGTGAGTCCCGCGGCCGAGTCTAGCGCGTGCTTGACGATCATCTCGCGCTCTTCCGTGATCGCCGTGAGGTTCATCCGCTCGTTCCACGTCCGCACCAGGTCCAGATGGCGCAGAACCGCCTCCGCAGCGGTCGGGGTCGCCGACACGCCCAGCGCGGCCAGCCCCCGAATCAGGAGCTCCCGGCTCTCCACAGCCTCCATGCGCTACCCCTCCTCCGCTGCCCGCTCGGCGCCTCTCCCGGACCGGCTCTGCCGTTCCAGGTAGACCATCAGGACCGCGATATCCGCCGGCGAGACGCCGGAGATCCGGCTCGCCTGGCCCAGCGTCGCAGGCCGGATCTGGTTGAGCTTCTCCCGCGCCTCCATCGAGAGACCCTTCAACTCTGCATAGTCCAGGTCTGAAGGCAACTGCCTGGCCTCCATGCGGCGCATGCGCTCCACCTGCTGCAGCTCCTTGCCGATGTACCCCTCGTACTTGATCTGCGTCTCGACCTCCTGGCGCACCGACTCGGGCAGTTCGGGGCGCCCCTCGCCCATTGCCACCAGGTCCGCATACCGCAGTTCCGGCCGCCGCAGCAGCTGGGCCAGCGTTGTGCCGCTCCGCAGCGGCGTGGAGCCCTTCCGTTCCAGCACCGCCTGCACCGCGGGGCCGGGTGCCACCACCGTGCGCTCCAGCCGCTCCCGTTCCCGCGCGATGCTCTCCCGCAGGGCCTGGAACGTCTCCCAGCGGGCGTCGTCCACCAGTCCCACCTGCCTGCCCTTCTCCGTCAGGCGCAGGTGGGCGTTGTCCTGCCGCAGCATCATGCGAAACTCGGCCCGGGAGGTCATCATGCGGTAGGGCTCCGGCGTTCCCTTGGTCACCAGGTCGTCGATGAGCACGCCAATGTAGCCCTCCGACCGGTCGATGATGAGCGGGCTCCTCCCCTGCACGAAGAGCGCCGCGTTGATGCCGGCGATCAGCCCCTGCGCGGCGGCTTCCTCGTAGCCGGACGTGCCGTTGATCTGGCCCCCACAGAACAACCCGCGCACTCGCTTCGTCTCCAGCGACGGCTTCAGCTGGGTGGGGACGATGTAGTCGTACTCGATCGCATAACCCGCCCGCATCAGCTCCGCCTCTTCCAGCCCCGGCACCGTGCGGACCAGCTCGATCTGCACCTCCTCCGGGAGGCTGGTGGAAAGGCCCAGCACGTACATCTCGTGCGACTGCCGGGACTCGGGCTCCAGGAAGACCTGGTGGCCCTCCTTGTCCGCGAAACGCACCACCTTGTCCTCTACCGAGGGGCAGTAGCGCGGGCCCAGGCCCTGGATGGCCCCGGTGAACAGCGGCGCCCTGTGCAGGTTCTGCCGGATGAGCTCGTGCCCGCGAGGCGTCGTCGTGGTCTGCCAGCAGGGCAGCTGCTCCCGCGGCTCCACCGGCGACATGTAGCTGAACCGCAGGGGCTCGGGGTCGCCGTCCTGCCGCACCATCCGGCTGAAGTCCACCGTCCGTCCGTCGACCCGGGGCGGGGTTCCGGTCTTGAACCGTCCCACCTCGAACCCCAGCGCAACCAGGCTGGCCGTCAGCCCCACCGCAGGCGCCAGGCCCCCCGGCCCGGACGCGCGCTGGACCTCGCCGATGATCGTCTTCCCGTGCAGGTAGGTCCCCGTGCTCAGCACCACGGCGGACGCGGCGAAGAAGAGGCCGGTGGCGGTGACGACGCCCCGCACCCGCCCGTCCTCCACCACGATCTCCTGCACCATCCCCTGCTTCAGGTCCAGGTTAGCCGTCCGCTCCAGCGTGAGCCGCATCTGCCACGCGTACTCCCGCTTGTCGACCTGCGCCCGGATCGCCTGCACGGCCGGCCCCTTGCCGCTGTTCAGCAGCCGCATCTGCAGGAAAGTGGCGTCGGCCGTGAGCCCCATCTGGCCGCCCAGCGCGTCGATCTCCCGCACCAGGTGGCCCTTGGCCGGCCCGCCGATGGACGGGTTGCAGTTCATCGCCCCGATATTGTCCAGGTTGGTGGTGAAGCAGGCCGTGCGCATGCCCATCCGGGCGGCGGCCAGCGCAGCCTCGATCCCGGCGTGCCCCGCCCCCACCACGATCACGTCGTACGCCTTCGTGATGCCCATTGCGTTCACTTCCCAATGCAGAACCGGCTGAAGATCTGATCCAGCAGGTCGTCGTCAGCCGTCTCACCCGTCACCTCGCCAAGGGCCATCCAGGCCGCCCGGAGGTCGATGCTCACCAACTCCACACCGACCCCCTGCGCCAGGGCCTCCCGGGCTTCGCGGAGATGCGCGGCCGCCCGCCCGATGGCCTCGGCCTGGCGGGCGTTGACGAGGAGCTCCTCGCCGGCGTCGAGGGCGCCCGCGTGGCGGGCGATCTCAGCCTCCAGCGCGGGGATGCCGGTGCCCTGCTCGGCCGACACCGCCACCACCGGCGCTCCCCCAAGGGACTCGGCCAGCTCGGACAGGGGAAAGGCCGGGTTCAGGTCGATCTTGTTCGCCACCCCGATCCGGGACGCAGTCGCCGGAAGCTCGCGGATCCACTCCCGGTCCTCCGGCACCAGGCCCGCGGCGCAGTCGACCACCACCAGCACCAGGTGCGCCTGGCGCAGGGCCTCCCGCGTCCGCTCCACGCCGATCTGCTCCACCGGGTCGTCGGTGTCCCGGATGCCGGCCGTGTCCGAGAGCTGCACCGGAACCCCGCCCAGCTCCACCCACTCGGCGATCACGTCGCGGGTCGTGCCAGGAACCGCCGTCACGATCGCCCGGTTCTCCCGCACCAGCCGGTTGAGCAGGCTGGACTTGCCCACGTTGGGCCTGCCGGCCAGGACCACCCGCAGCCCCTCCCGCAGGATCCTGCCCGCCCGGGCCCCGCCCAGCAGCCGGTCGACAGCGGCCAGCGCCTCATCGCACCCGGCGGCGATCTCCTCCCGGGTCTGCACCTCCAGTTCCAGCTCCGGGAAGTCGATGTCGGCCTCCACGTGGGCCATCATCTCGAGGAGCCTGGCGCGTATCGCACCAATGGCCTCCCGCAGGCTGCCGCCCAGGTGTGCGACGGCTGCGGCCATGGCCCGGTCAGTCTTGGCCCGGATCAGGTCGACCACCGCCTCCGCCTGGGAGAGGTCCAACCGTCCGTTGAGGAATGCGCGGCGGGTGAACTCGCCTGGCTCCGCCAGGCGCGCGCCGGCCTGCAGCGTCTGCTCCAGCACCCGCCGCACGGCCAGCTGGCCGCCGTGACACTGCAGCTCCACTACGTCCTCGCCCGTGTAGGAGTGGGGTGCGCGCATCACCAGGGCCAGCGCTTCGTCCACCCGCTCCCCGGCGGGCGTCTGCACCCAGCCGTAGGTCACCGTGTGCGAGCGCCGCCGCCCCAGCGGAAGGCCGCGCCGTGGCCGGAAGACCCGTTCCGCCACCGCCAGGGCACCGGCGCCGCTGAGCCGAACGATCCCGATCCCGCCTTCACCCGCGCCCGTGGCGATCGCGGCGATGGTATCCTCCCCCACCACGCACCACCTCCAAGAAAAATGGCCGGGTAGCTGTGCTACCTGGCCACCGGTGTCAGAACTAGCCCTTCTTTTGTATGACCACACGCCGGAAGGGGTCCTGCCCCTCGCTGGTCGTCGTTACACCCGGGTAATCCTGCAAGGCCAGGTGGATCACCCTGCGCTCCTGGGCGCTCATCGGCTCCAGCACGGCGGGTTCGCCGCTGCGGACCACCCGCTCCGCAAGCCGCGTGGCCAGGGTGGTGAGCGTCTCGGTCCGGCGGCGGCGGTAGCCCTCCACATCCAGCACGATGCGGGATCCCTGCTGCCCGCTCCGGCCGGCGACCAGGTTGCACAGGTACTGAAGCGCATCCAGCGTCTGCCCGTGGTGGCCGATGAGGATGCCGGCTTCCTGGCCGGTCACGTCGACGTAGATATACTCCCCGTCCTCGCGGGTCTCAATCCGCACGCCGATCCCCATCGCCTCGCAGACGTCGGCCAGGAAGGCCTCCACCCGCTCCGCACGGTTCTCCTTCACCGTCACGCGAACGACAGCCGGCCGGGCCCCGATGCCGAGGAAGCCCCCTTTCCCCTCGTCCAGCACCTCAATGGTGACCCGGTCCGACGGAACGCCCAGTTCCTCCAGCGCCGCAAGCACCGCCTCGTCGACGGTCCGGCCGCTCCGTTCAACGCTTCTCATCCTGGTCACGCTTCCCCTTTCGAGCCGAGGCCGCCCTTAAGCCGCGGGAACCCCGGGTAGATCGCTTGCTGAATCAACCCGAAGAAGGTGCTGACCACCCAGTAGAGCACGATACTCGACGTGGGCATGGTAAATGCGATCCAGCCGAACATGATCGGCATGATCCAGGTCATCATCCGCTGATTGGGGTCGGTGGCCATACCAGTCAGGTACTGCTGCAGGATCATCGACACCACGGTCAGGATCGCCAACGGAATGTCCCGCTGGCTCAGGTCGGCCCAGAGGAACTGGTAGGTATAGCCGTGGGCCACGGGATCGAACGCCTGGAAGACCGCGAACAGCGCGTACAGGATGGGCAGCTGTACCAGCAGCGGCAGGCAGCCCGAAAACGGGTTCACCTTCTCCTTCTGGTAGAGCGCCATCATCTCCTGGTTCATCTTCTCGGGATTGTCCTTGTACTTCTCCTGGATCGCCTTCATCAGCGGCTGGACTTCCTGCATCCGCTTCATCGACTTCATCTGGTAGATGGTCAGCGGCAGGATCACGATGCGCACGACCAGCGTGAGCAGGATGATGGCGACGCCGTAGTTGCCCGTAGCCTCCAGCAGCCAGCCCAGCAGGCTCGTCATGGGCTTGACCAGCCACTCAGGAACCAAGAACGAGGTGATCAATATCGGGAAACCCCCCAAGCGTTCAGCGTGAACCCCCATGGATTAAGGGACCGGATCGTACCCTCCCGGGTGGAAGGGATGGCAGCGCAGCACCCGCCGTACGGCCAGCCACGACCCCTTGATGGCTCCGTACTTGGCAAGCGCCTCATATGCGTATTGGGAACAGGAAGGGTAGAACCGACACGTCGGCGCGCCCTTGAGCGGTGACAGGTACCGCTGGTAGAAACGCACCGCGCCCATCAACAACCGCTTCATGGCAGCCTATCCTTCCCGCTGCAGCAGTCCCGCTCGTTCAAACAGCTCCTCAATCTTCGCGCGGAGTTCGGGAAACGGCATGTCCACCGCGGCCTGGCGCCCGACGACCACCACGTGATGCCCGGGGCGGATGCGCGGCCAAAACGAGCGGACGGCCTCCCGGAGGCGCCGCTTCACGCGGTTGCGCACCACCGCCTTGCCCAGACGCCGCCCGGCCGCGAACCCGACGCGGGTAGCGGTCCCCGCCTCCTGCTTCAGGGCGTGGATCACCGCAGCGCGGTTGGCCGCAGAGCGACCCTGCGTGTATACCGACTGGAAAGCAACCCGTGACTTCAGCCGATACGCCTTCTTCATCCGCATCGGGAGGGATTCGCCCCCTGGCCGGCGCTTCCCTCCCCTTCCTCCATCTTCATGGGGCACCAGGGGAATATGGAAAAAGAGCCACGACGGATGCCGTCGCGGCCTAGACAGTCAGGCGCTTCCGCCCCTTCAGGCGCCGGGCCTTCAGAACTCTGCGACCACCCCGGGTGCTCATGCGGCTCAGGAAGCCATGAACCCGCTTGTACTGGCGGTTATGTGGCTGGAATGTACGCTTCAACCGGAACACCCCCCAACCGATCGCGGAAAAGACACACGCGGATTATACCGGAGCGATAGGCCCGCGTCAAGCCAAATTGCACCGGCCGTTCCTCCGGATAACAGGAAGGGTGGATAACCAGGGGAGGCCGCGGCCGTGGAAGATGTGGACAGCGGGGATCGACGGCGCGCGGATGGCAGGCTCGTCCCCAACTTCCACACACAGGTTGTCCCCACGCGCGCAGATCTGGGGATTCCCACTAACAGATTATCCACGCGCGAGGAGGAGGTTATCCGCCGCGCGCCGTACCCTTTTCCCCAGAGAAATCGATGCGTGGGGATAGCCCCGCCGGAGTTTGTTGATAACTCCCACACAGTCTGGTATCATTGCCCTACAGCCCGTCCGCTCCCGCGTCAGCGGGAGTTGGAACAGGCTCGCATCTTTTTATGCACAAGTTGTGGACAAGGCTGTGTACAACTTGTTGATACGCCCCGGTCAGGCAGGCGATTTTCACCGCGCCGAGGAGGCCATCGCATTATGAAAACCGAGCTATCAGAGGTATGGCAGCAGTGCCTCGATCTCCTGGAACGGCAGACGTCCAAGACGGCCGTTGAAAACTGGTTGCGTAACACCCGACCGGTTGCAGTAGTTGAGGACACCATCATCATCGGCGTGCAAGGAGAGTTCGCCAAGGACCGCATGGAGTCACGCTATGGCGCCCTGCTGCGCCAGGCGCTGCGCGACCTGACCAAGCGCAACATGCAGCTCAAGTTCGTGGCTAACCCCAACGTCATCGAGGAACTGCCGATCGGCCCTGCTGACGGGCTCACGGAAGCGGAGCAGCCGCCCCCGGCGGCCGACGACTATTCGAACGGATCCGGCCGTCTGCTGGGCTACATTAACCCGAAGTACACCTTCGAGACGTTCGTCGTCGGCAACAGCAACCGGTTTGCCCACGCGGCCGCCCTCGCGGTGGCCGAGGCCCCGGCGCGCACGTACAACCCGCTCTTCATCTATGGTGGCGTCGGTCTCGGAAAGACCCACCTCATGCACGCAATCGGTCACTATGTGATGAAGCACAACCCCACCGCGCGCGTCGCCTACGTTTCCACCGAAACGTTCACGAATGAGTTTATCTCAGCAATTCAAAAGGGCTCGACCACGGCTTTCCAAAACCGCTATCGCAAGGTCGATGTGCTGCTCATCGACGACATTCAGTTCCTGGCGGGCAAGGAGGCCACGCAGGAGGAGTTCTACCATACCTTCAACGCCATCCGCGAGGCGAACAAGCAGATCGTGATCTCCTCTGACCGACCGCCCAAGGAGATCCCCACGCTGGAAGACCGGCTCCGCTCCCGGTTCGAGTGGGGCCTGATCTGTGACATTCAGCCGCCGGACCTGGAGACGCGCACCGCAATCCTGCGGAAAAAGGCGCTGAATGAGGAACTGCATGTGCCCGACGAGGTCACGAACTACATCGCCACCAACATCGAGACCAACATCCGCGAGCTGGAGGGCGCCCTGACGCGCGTGGTGGCTTACGCCAACATGCTCAACAGCCCCCTGACCTACGAGCTCGCGGTCCACGCCCTCAAGGACATCCTGCCGCCCCACCGGCCCAAGCAAATCACGATCCAGACCATCAAGCAGGTGGTGGCGGATCACTATAACATCCGGATGCAGGACTTCGAGGTGCGCAACCGCTCGCGCAGTGTAGCCTACCCGCGCCAGATCGCCATGTACCTCTCGCGCGAGCTGACCGACGCCTCGCTGCCCAAGATCGGCGAGGAGTTCGGCGGGCGCGACCACACCACGGTCATCCACGCCTGCGACAAGATCGCGGAGGACATCAAGAACGACGCGGCCTTCGCGCAGACCATCGAGGAGTTGATCGCGCGCATCCGCGCAGAATAGCCGCGCGTCTCCCCAGGCGAAGCCGGCCAATGTGGATAGAACGCGCGCCGATACCCACAAGCTATCGCGCCGCGCGACGGTTGCGACGCAACATATCCACGGGGTTTTCCACATATCCACAGGGCTTACAATGACCATTGCCCCAATGACAATGCTTCAACCGCGTGAGAAGCGCGCCGTTACGAACTGCGGCCGCCCAAGAAGGAGGGCTACGAGTGAAGATCCTGATCAGCCAGGAGGGCCTGAACGCCACGCTGGCCACGGTGGCCAGGGCAGTCTCCACCAAGAACACGATCCCCGTCCTGTCCGGCGTCTATCTTTCCGCCCGTGACGGAGCGCTCACCATCCGCGCCACCGACCTCGAGCTGGCCATCGAGGCTTTCACGCCCTGCGAGGTGATCAGCGAGGGCGAGATCGTCCTCCCGGCCCGCTACTTCGCCGACCTTATCCGCCGGATCCCCTACGGCAACATTGAACTGTCGGTCGACTACCAGAACTACGTAGCTTCCCTCCGCTGGGGCCGGTCGCAGTACGTCATCCACGGCTTCTCCGCCGAGCAGTTCCCCAGCGTCCCGGACATCGCCGGCGCCTCGGTCTTTACCGTCAGCCAATCTCTACTCCGCGATCTCCTCCGGCAGACCACCTTCGCGGCCGGTCACGACGAATCCAAGCCCTGGCTCACCGGCGTCCTCTTCAAGCTCCGGGAGAACAAGATCACCGGCACGGCCACCGACAGCGTCCGCATCGCCCATGCCGAGTCCGCCGTCGAGAACCCGAGCGATCACGCCTTCTCCATCATCATCCCGAGCCGGTCGCTCAACGAGGTCACCCGCCTGCTCACCGGCGACGAGGAGAGCCAGGTGCGCGTCTCGGTCACCGCCAACCAGGTCTTCTTTGACCTGGGCAACATGCGCGTCATCTCGCGCCTCCTGGAGGGGCAGTATCCCGACGTGATGCGGCTGGTGCCGCAGACCTACCCCACCGATGCGGTACTGCCGCGCGCCGAATTCATGGAGGCCTTGGAGCGCGCCACCCTGATCGCCCGGGACGGCGCCGTCAAGATCAGCATCCAGCCCGAGAAGGTGACCATCACCTCGAATACACCCGAAGTCGGCCACGTGTACGAGGAGCTGGCGGTCGCCAGCATGACCGGCGACCCTATTGACATCGGGTTCAACGCCAAGTACCTCCTCGACTTCCTGAAGGTGCTGGAGACGAGCGAGTTCCGCTTCCAGTGCTCGGGAAGCCGCAACCCCGCCCGGCTCCAGCCGGCGGGCAGCAGCCAGTTCCTCTACGTCGTCCTGCCCCTGATCACGCTCTAGGAAGCGCGCCATGGCCGAACAGATCATCACCATCCGCACCGAGTACATCACCCTAGACGCCTTCCTCAAGTGGGCCGGTGTCGCCGCCACAGGCGGTCAGGCCAAGAGCATGATCGCCGCCGGCGAAGTCCGGGTGAACGGCGAGCCCGAGCGCCGGCGCGGCCGGAAGCTCTATCCGGGCGACCGGGTGAGCCTCTCCTCCGGCGGTGCGTGGGTGCTCCAGCGCGAGGGGGAATGAGGTTGTATCTCGCCGCGCTCCAACTTGAGTCCTTTCGCAACTACGACTCCCTCTCCATCCGCTTCTCCCCGGGCCTCAATGTCCTGCACGGCGACAACGCCCAGGGGAAGACCAACCTCCTCGAGGCCATCCACTTCCTGGCCACCGGCAAGAGCCACCGCACCTCCCGGGATCAGGACCTGATCCAGGAGGGCAAGGACGCGCTGCGGGCCCGTGCGGAAGTGGTGCGCAAGACCGGTTCGATCGACCTCGAGCTGCAGTACGGCCACGAAACCCGCAAGCAGCTGAAGATCAACGGGATCCCGGAGCGCAAGATCGCCCGCCTTGTGGGCAGCCTCGCCGCCGTCCTCTTCTCCCCCGACGACCTGCAGCTGCTCAAGGGCCCGCCCTCGGGACGCCGGCGCTTCCTGGACCTGGAGCTGTCGCAGATCTCCCAGAACTACCTGCACCACCTGATGACGTACAACCGCCTGCTCGCCCAGCGCAACACGCTGCTCAAGCAGCCGGTCGTCGACGAGGGGCTCATGGCGGTCTATGACGAGCAGCTGGTGGAGTCCGGCGCGCAGCTCATCGTCCGGCGGGCCGAGGCGGTCCGCCGGCTCTCGCCTATTGCTGCCCGCTACCACGAGATGCTCTCCGACGGGCGCGAGGGGCTGCGCCTCGCCTATCAGAGCCAGGGCGCGGACGAGGGCGGCCAGCCCGACCTGCTGGAGACGGCCGACCGCCTCCGGCGGGCGCTGACGAGGGTGCGCCACGAGGAGCGGCGCCGGCAGGTGACGCTCGTCGGTCCCCACCGCGACGACCTCGCCATCTGGGTGGCCGGCCGGGATGCGCGCCTGTACGCCTCACAGGGCCAGCAGCGCACCGCCGTTCTGGCGCTGAAGCTGGCCGAACTGCAGTTCATGACGGAGGAGATCGGCGAAGCTCCTCTGCTGCTGCTGGACGACGTGGCCTCCGAACTGGATCCGCACCGGCGTCACTACCTGCTGGCGGCCGTGCAGGAAGGGGTCCAGAGCTTCATCACCTGCACCGACCTGGATGACCTGATGGTGCGGCAGTGGCCCGCCGAACACCGCCTCTTCCGCGTGCGGAGCGGGACGGTGAACCTAGACGAAAAGGGGTTGGCGTGATGTACCTCCACGTGGGCACAGACGTGGTGGTGAACCTGCGACAGGTCATCGCCATTCTCGATCTGCGCAGCGCCGGTCGGGGACAGGCCACGGTCGAGCTGCTCGAGCGGCTCAGGCGGGAAGGCCGCCTCACCGACATCAGCGGCGGCGGGGCCAAGAGCCTTGTCCTGACCCGCTCCGGCGGCATCCTGTCTCCCATCTCCTCGACCACGCTGAAGAGGCGTTCAGTTTCCAGCACCGAGGTCTGTCACTTGTGATAACTCTTTCGTTGTGATAGCATTGCTCTGATATTGAAAGCGTTACCTAAATGAGGGAGGAACCTCCGTGGCTGACGAAAGGAACGGGACCCAGCTCGAGGCGCATCACCTGAACACCCAGGGTTCGCAAGAATACACCGGGGAACAGATTCAGGTGCTCGAAGGCCTTGAGGCCGTGCGCCGTCGGCCGGGCATGTATATCGGCGGAACCTCGCAGCGCGGCCTCCACCACCTGATCTGGGAGATCATCGACAACGCGGTGGACGAGCGGCTGGCCGGGTACTGCGACACCATCGTGGTCACGCTGCACGCCGATGGTTCCTGTTCGGTTGAGGACAACGGCCGCGGCATCCCCGTTGATATCCACCCCAAGACGGGCAAGTCCACCGTTGAGACCGTCTACACCGTGCTGCACGCTGGCGGCAAGTTCGGCGGCGGCGCCTACAAGGTCTCCGGCGGCCTCCACGGGGTGGGCGCTTCGGTCGTCAACGCGCTCTCCACCAGGCTCTACGTGCGCGTCCAGCACGACGGCGGCATCTACGAGGTGGAGTTCGAGGGCGGCGGACACACCCTCTATCCCCTCCGCCGCATCGGAGACACCCGCGGCCACGGCACCTACGTCCGCTTCTGGCCGGACCCGGCGATCTTCGAGACCGTCGAGTTCGACGCAGAGGCGGTTGTGGCGCGCCTGCGTGACACCGCCTTCCTGAACCAGGGGCTCTACATCCGCTTCCTCAACGAGAAGACCAACGAGGAGTACCGCTTCAAGTACAACGAGGGCCTCCAGACCTTCGTGCAGTACTTGAACCGCTCGCGCGAGCCGCTGCACGCCAAGCCCATCTACATCTACCGGTCCACTGACACCCAGGAGATGGAGCTGGCGATCCAGTACACGGACGCGTACAGCGAGAACATCTTCAGCTATGCCAACAACATCCGGACGGTCGAGGGCGGCACCCACGAGACGGGTCTGAAGACCGCCCTGACGCGCGTGATCAACAACTACGCCCGCAAGAACAAGCTCCTCAAGGACAATGAGGACAACCTCTCTGGTGAGGACATCCGCGAGGGCCTCACCGCCATCCTGTCGGTGAAGATGCAGGACCCGCAGTTCGAAGGGCAGACCAAGACGAAGCTGGGCTCCTCCGAGATGGAGACCTTCGTGGCGAGCGCGGTCACCGAGGGGCTGGCCGAGTTCCTGGAGGAGAACCCCACCGTGGCCCGGCGCATCGTCGAAAAGGCCATCAGCGCCTCCAGGGCGCGCGAGGCCGCGCGCAAGGCCCGGGAGCTGGTGCGGCGCAAGAGCGCGCTGGAGGTCACGGCGCTGCCCGGCAAGCTGACCGACTGCTCCTCCCGGGATCCCGAGGAGTCGGAACTCTTCCTCGTCGAGGGCGACTCGGCAGGCGGCTCCGCCAAGATGGGCCGCGACCGGCGCATCCAGGCGATCCTGCCCCTGCGCGGCAAGATCCTCAACGTGGAGAAATCCCGGCTCGACAAGATCCTCGCCAACGAGGAAATCCGCACCCTGATCACGGCCATCGGCGCCGGCATCGGCGACGACTTCGACATCTCCAAGTGCCGGTACCACAAGGTGGTCATCATGACCGACGCCGACGTGGACGGAAGCCACATCCGCACCCTGCTGCTCACCTTCTTCTACCGCTTCATGCGGCCGCTCATCGAGGCGGGGTACCTCTACATCGCCAACCCGCCGCTCTACATGATCAAGAAGGGCAAGCAGACCTACTACGCCTACTCCGAGGAGGAGAAGGACCAGATCATCACCCGGATCGGCGGCGTCACCGAGAAGCCGCAGCGGTACAAGGGCCTTGGCGAGATGAACCCGGAGCAGCTCTGGGAGACCACCATGGACCCCGCCAAGCGCACCCTGTTCCGGGTATCGATGGAGGATGCAGCCGAGGCCAACACGGTCTTTGAGACCCTCATGGGAGAGAAGGTAGAGCCCCGCCGGGAGTTCATCCAGCGGAACGCCCACCTGGTCCAGAATCTGGACACCATCGGCTAGGCGCTGGTACGACTCCCAGCTTAGGAGGAGAAGCTTGTGGCCGGAGACTTCGCACAGCGGATCCTGACAAAAGAGATCAAACACGAGATGGAGACGTCGTACCTGACGTATTCCATGTCTGTCATCGTCGGCCGGGCGCTCCCCGACGTGCGCGACGGGCTCAAGCCGGTGCAGCGCCGCATCCTGTACTCCATGTACGAGAGCGGGAACACGGCGGACAAGCCTTACCGCAAGTCGGCCAAGACCGTGGGCGACGTGCTCGGCAAATACCACCCCCACGGCGACTCGGCCGTGTACGACACGATGGTGCGGCTGGCGCAGGACTTCGTGGTGCGCTACCCGCTGATCGACGGCCAGGGCAACTACGGCTCGATCGACGGCGACCCGCCCGCGGCCATGCGCTACACCGAGGCCCGCCTCTCCAGGCTGGCCGGCGAGATGCTGGCCGACATCGAGAAGGACACGGTCGACTTCGAGGACAACTTCGACAACAGCGAGAAGGAGCCGACGGTGCTGCCGTCGCGCTTCCCGAACCTGCTGGTCAACGGCTCCACGGGAATCGCGGTCGGCATGGCCACCAACATCCCGCCCCACAACCTGGGCGAGGTGATCGACGGCCTCTGCCTCATGATCGATAAGCCCGACGTCACGGTTGAAGAACTGAACGCCGTCATCAAGGGCCCAGACTTCCCCACCGGCGGCCTGATCCTGGGCCGCGACGGCATCCGCAAGGCCTACCAGACCGGCAAGGGCTCCATCACGATGCGGGCCAAGACGCAGATCGAGACCATGAACAACGGCAAGAACCGCATCGTGGTGACGGAGCTGCCCTACGGCGTCAACAAGGCCCGGCTGATCGAGCGCATCGCCGAGCTGCACCGGGACAAGAAGATCGACGGCATCACCGACCTCAGGGATGAGTCTGACCGCACGGGCCTGCGCATCGCCATCGAGCTGCGGCGCGACGCGAACGCGCACGTCGTTCTGAACCAGCTGCTCAAGTACACGGCGCTGCAGCAGAACTTCGGCATCAACATGCTGGCCCTGGTGGAGAACCGGCCGCGTCTGCTCAACCTGAAGCAGATGCTGCACTACTACCTGCAGCACCAGCTGGACGTCATCGTCCGGCGCACCAAGTTCGACCTGGAGAAGGCCCTCGCTCGGGCCCACATCCTGGAAGGCCTGCTGAAGGCGCTGGACATCATCGACGAGGTCATCAACACCATCCGCTCCTCCCCCACCACGGACGAGGCCCGCACCCGGCTGATGAACGAGTTCGGCTTCACCGAGGTGCAGGCGCAGCACATCCTCGACATGCAGCTGCGCCGCCTGACCGCCCTGGAGCGGGAGAAGCTGCAGGACGAGTACGACGAGCTCCAGGACCGCATCGCCTACTTCCGCGCGGTGCTCGATTCCCAGAAGATGCAGTACGACATCATCAAGCAGGAGCTCGGCGAGATCAAGAAGAAGTACGCCGACCCCCGGCGCACCCGCATCACGGCCGACGCCGGCGAGATCGACGTCGAGGACCTGATCGCCGAGGAGGACGTGGTCATCACCATCTCCCACACCGGCTACATCAAGCGGGTGCCGCTTTCCACCTTCAGGGCGCAGCGCCGCGGCGGCCGGGGCATTCAGGGCGCGGGCACCAAGGAAGAGGACTTCATCGAGCACCTCTTCATCACCACGACGCACCACTTCATGATGTTCTTCACCGACCAGGGGCGCGTCTTCCGCATCAAGTGTCACGAGATCCCCGAGGCCTCGCGGCAGGCCCGCGGCACGGCGATCGTCAACCTGTTGCCGCTCAACCCGGGCGAGAAGGTGAACACGGTCATCCCCGTCAGGGAGGTCGAGGACGAGGGCACGTTCATCTTCTTCGCCACCCGGCAGGGATACGTGAAGAAGACCGCGCTGTCGGAGTACAGCAACGTGCGGTCCACCGGCATCATCGCCATCCGGCTCGAGGAGGGCGACAAGCTGGTGGGCGCCCGCCTCACCCGCGGCAACGAGGAGATCATCCTGGTCTCCAGCGCCGGCAACGCTCTGCGCTTCCACGAGGACGACGTGCGCCCGATGGGCCGCGACGCCCGCGGCGTGAAAGGCATCGACCTCGGCCGGGACGAGTACGTGGTGGGCATGGACAACGTGCAGCCCAACGCGGACCTTCTCGTGGTCACCGAGACCGGCATCGGCAAGCGGACGCCGCTCTCCGAGTACCCGACCTACCGGCGCGGCGCCAAGGGCGTGATCACGATCCGGCACGTCGAGGAGCGGCACGGGCGGCTGGTGGCCATCAAGGTGGTCACGGAGGGCAACGACGTCATCCTCGTCTCCGAGCAGGGCGTGCTGATCCGCATCCCCGTCCAGGAGGTGCGGCAGAGCGGCCGGGCTACCCAGGGCGTGCAGCTGATGAACCTCGACGCCGACGACAAGCTCTCGGCCATCGCCCAGGTGGTCACGCGGGAGGACGAGGAGGATTGACCTCCGGCGGAGCGCCTCCTCCTCCGAAAGTAGGATTTTTGCAAAAGCGGTTGCATCTTGTGAAATCGGGTGCTATACTCCACCCAAACACGCCCCATGACGGGGGAAAAAGGCTCCCCTCCGGTCAGCAGAGAGCCGGCGGCTGGTGCAAGCCGGCGACCGCGGGATCCGTTCCGCCCCCCGAGGGTCCGGGGATGACCCGGTCGGGTTCGGCCCGTTAGCGCCGAGTCGAGTGGGTGGCCGGCCGTGCCGGCGCCAACGTCGGGTGGCACCGCGGGAGCAGACTCCCGTCCCTGACTGCAGCAGGGACGGGAGTGTCGTTTTCCGGGGGACCCGTCGCGGCGGTATGGCAGGCGGCGCCAAGCAGGGTGGCACCGCGGGGAGTGAGGCCCCGTCCCTGGCAGTTCCGGTACCGCGCAAGCGGCAACCGGCCTGCCGTGGGCGGGGCCCAATTGCATTTCAGGGGGAGGCAGAGCGGCGATGTTGAGAGAGAAGTCCTTGTTGATGATTCCCGGACCCACGCCGATTCCGCCCCAGGTGGCGGCGGCCATGACCCAGCCGATGATCAACCATCGCGGCGAGGCCTTCAGCGATCTGTTCGACGAGGTCGCGGTGGGGCTCAAGCAGGTCTTCCGCACCGAGCAGCCGGTCTACGTCTTCCCCGGCGCAGGTTCGGGCGGTTGGGAGGCGGCCCTGGTGAACACCCTGAACCCGGGTGACACGGTGCTCAGCGTCTCGGTCGGTGACTTTGGCGAGCGCTGGTTCAAGGTGGCCACCAAGCTGGGCCTCGCCGTGGAGCGGCTGCGCTTCGAGCCCGGCCAGGCCGCGGACCCGGCCCGCATCGCCGAGCGGCTGGCGGACGACCGCGAGAAGCGGATCAAGGCCGTGCTGATCCAGCACAACGAGACCTCCACCGGCGTCACCAACGACGTGGAGGCCATCGCCCGGGTGGTCCGGGAGCACGGCGCCCTGATCATGGTCGACGCCGTATCCGGCCTCGGCGCCCTGCCGCTGGAGATGGACAGGTGGGACCTGGACGTGGTGCTGACCGGCGCCCACAAGGCGCTGATGTGCCCGCCCGGCCTCTCCATCGTCGCCTTCTCCGAGCGGGCACGGGCGGCCAGCGAGCAGAACACCATGCCCCGCTTCTACTGGGACCTGAAGGCGGTGCACAGCAGCTACCTGAAGCGGCAGACGCCGTACACCCCGGCCATCTCGCTCTTCTACGCCCTTCAGGCCGCGCTGCGGCTCATCCAGGCCGAGACCCTGGAGGGCGCCTGGGCCCGCCATCGCGTGATGGGCGCCATGTGCCGGGCCGGCGTAAGGGCGATGGGCCTTCAGCTCCTGGCGCAGGACGAGGCCAGGGCCTCCAACGCCGTCACGGCCGTGGTCTCCCCCGTGGACCCGAAGCAGCTGCGCAAGGTGGCCCGGGAGCGGCTCGGCGTGCAGCTGGCCGGCGGCCAGGCGGAGCTTGCCGACAAGATCTTCCGCATCGGCCACCTGGGCTACGTGGTGCCGGGCGACGTGCTGCAGGCCCTCGCGGCCACCGAGATGGCGCTGGCGGTGCTCGGGCAGGACGTGCAGATCGGCAGGGCCGTGGCGGCGGCGCAGGAGGTGTGGATGCGGGAGCTTCGTGGATGACCGGTACCGGCCGGCGCTGCAGGCCGCGATGGCCGATCTGACCGCCGCCACCGTATGCGGGCGGCTGGTCGAGTGGGAGAGCGAGAAGGTCCGATACCCTGACAAAGGAGGCGATTCCCGATGAAGATCTTGGTGACGGAAGCGATTTCGGAGACGGGCATCAGCCTCCTGAAGGCTGAGCATGAGGTGGAGGTGCGCAAGGTGTCCCCGGCCGAACTGCTGGAGATCATCCCCGAGTACGACGCGCTGATCACCCGGTCGGAGACGAAGGTCACCGCTGAGGTGCTGGCGCGGGGCACCCGGCTGAAGGTCGTCGGACGGGCCGGCGTCGGCGTGGACAACATCGACGTGGCGGCCGCCACTGAGCGGGGCGTCGTCGTGGTCAACGTCCCCGGCGCCAACACCTACTCCACCGCCGAGCAGGCCTTCGGCCTCCTCATCGCCGTAGCCCGCAACATCCCACAGGCGCACCACGCCCTGGCCCGCGAGGGCCGCTGGGACCGGAAGACCTTCGTGGGCACTGAGCTGCACGGCAAGACGCTGGGCATCATCGGTCTGGGCCGCATCGGCTCCGAGGTGGCCGTGCGGGCGAGGGCCTTCGGCATGAAGGTGCTGGCCTACGACCCCTACGTGCCCGCCTCCCGTGCGGAGCACCTGGGCGTCACCCTCGTGCCGACCATTCCGGAGCTGCTTCCGCAGGTAGACTTCCTCTCCATCCACGCCGCCAAGACCCCGGAGTCGGCCCGGCTCATCGGCGCGGCCGAGCTGGCCCTGATGAAGCCCACCGCCCGCATCGTCAACTGCGCCCGGGGCGGGATGGTGGACGAGGAGGCGCTCTACGAGGCCCTGAAGGAGGGCCGGCTGGCCGGCGCCGCGCTGGACGTCTTCGCCAGCGAGCCCTGCACCGACAGCCCGCTGTTTGCACTGCCCAACGTGGTCGTCACCCCCCACCTCTCCGCCTCCACCGCTGAGGCGCAGGACGCCAACGGCCGCTACATCGCCCAGTACGTGCTCCGGGTGCTGCGCGGCGAACTGGTGCCCGAGGCGGTCAACCTGCCGCAGGTTCCCCGGGACGGCGCCCAGGTGGTCACCGATCACCTGCCGCTGGCCGAGACCCTGGGCTCCTTCCTGGCCCAGGCGTTCCCGGGGCAGGCGGAGGCCATCACCGTCACCTACTCCGGCGAGCTGGCCAAGCACCCCACCGCCCTGCTCACCAACACCGTGCTGAAGGGCTACCTGGCCACGCAGCTGGGCGACCACGTGAACTATATCAACTCGCCGTCCCTGGCCCGCCGGCGGGGGCTGGCCGTCCACGAGTCCCGGTCGCTTGCACACGCCCCGCTGGGCGAGAACGGCAACGGAGACAGGCTCGCGGCGGCAGCCGGTACCCTCTCCCCCGAGGCCAGCCTGATCACCGTCCGCTCCGAGGGGCCGCAGGGGGCGCACCAGGTGACCGGCATGCTGCGCCGGGACGGCGGAATGCGGTTCGTGGCCGTGGACGGCCTGCACATCGACATGGCCCCTTCCCGGCACATGCTGGTCAGCCAGCACCGGGACCAGCCGGGCATGGTGGGCCGCTTCGGCATGGCGCTGGCGGCCCGCGACATCAACATCGCCGGACTGCACCTGGCGCGGCACGAGCCCCGGGGCGAGGCCCTGATGCTGCTCCAGATCGACGAGCCGGCCCCGCCCGACCTGGTGGCCGAGCTGCGCACGGCCATGGCCGTTCCCACCGTCCAGGCGGTCACGCTGCCCATCGCCGACCGGGCCTGACCGGTCCAGGAAGGGATTGCCGTACGGGGCGCCGAACCCTCACCCTCGGCCTTCTGGCTGCTGGATGCCCCTTCCGGTGGCGGGAGAGGATAACATCAGCCTCCGTCGACTCTTGCAAGGAGGGTAATCACCCATGTTGGACTTGAAGTTCGTCCGCAACAATCCCGACGTCGTTCGCCAGGCGCTGATCAACAAGGGTGTCTCCGTCGATCTCGACCGCATCCTCGCCTTGGACGTGGAGCGCCGCCAGGGGCTCGCCGAGGTTGAGCAGCTCAAGGCGCGGCGCAACCAGGCGTCCAAGCAGGTAGGCCTGCTGAAGCAGCAGGGACAGGACGCCAGTGCGATCATCGCCGAGATGGGCGCCATCGGCGACCGCATCAAGGAGCTGGACGAGCGGGGGCGGCAGGTTGAGGCCGAACTGCAGGACCTGCTCCTGCAGCTGCCCAACATCCCCGCGCCGGACGTTCCGGTGGGCGAGGACGAGAGCGGCAACGTCGAGGTGAAGCGCTGGGGTGAGCCGCGCCGGTTTGACTTCCCCGTGAAGCCCCACTGGGACCTGGGCATCGGGCTCGATGTCCTCGACTTCGAACGGGCGGCCAAGGTGACCGGCAGCCGCTTCACGATCATCAAGGGCGGGCTGGCCCGGCTCAACCGGGCGCTGGTCAACTTCTTCCTCGACCACCACGTCGAGCGCGGCTACCGCGAGGTGCTGCCGCCCGTGATCATCAACACCGCCTCCTACTACGGCAGCGGCCAGTTCCCCAAGTTCAAGGAAGACGTGTTCAGCCTGGCCGGCACCGACTACCACCTCTCCTCCACCGCCGAGGTGCCGCTCATCAACATGCACCGGGACGAGATCCTCGACGAGTCGGCGCTGCCGATCAAGTACGTCGGCTACAGCGGCTGCTTCCGCAGCGAGGCGGGCGCTGCCGGGCGCGACACCCGCGGACTCATCCGGCAGCACTACTTCGAGAAGGTCGAGATGATCCAGTTCACCAAGCCCGAGGACAGCGACAGGGCGCTCATGGAGATCACCGAGAGCGCCGAGGCGATTCTCGAGAAGCTGGGCCTGCCGTACCGGCGCATGCTGATGTGCACCGGCGACATGGGCTTCGGCCAGTACAAGAAGTACGACATCGAGGTCTGGATGCCGAGCTACGAGCGGTACGTGGAGATCTCGTCCTGCTCGAACATGAGCGACTTCCAGGCCCGTCGCGCGAACATCCGCTACCGTCCCGCCGGCGGCAAGCCGGAGTTCGTGCACACGCTCAACGGTTCGGGCCTCGCCGTCGGCCGCACCCTCGCAGCCATCATGGAAAACTATCAGAACGCCGACGGCAGCATCACGGTTCCCGAGGTCCTGCGGCCGTACTTCGGCGGCGACCGGATCACACAGTAAGGCGTGCGGCGGCCCCGCGGCGCGGGGCCGCCACTTCCTGTTGCGCGCTTGCAAGGGCGCTGCCGCTTGTGTAAACTTATACCCTGACGTGATGGGGAGAGGTGGCCGAGCGGTTTAAGGCTCTCGTCTTGAAAACGAGCGTGGTGTAAAAGCCACCGTGGGTTCGAATCCCACCCTCTCCGCCAGGGTGCAAGGCGAGAAGAGCAGGCCACCGCCGGGTGGCCTGCTCTTTGTACCAATCTGCCGGGAGGTCGATCGGCGTGACCGACGAGGCCTATATGCGAGAGGCGCTCGCCGAGGCCCGGAAGGCGGCGGCGCTGGGCGAGGTGCCCATCGGCGCCGTGCTGGTGCGCGCCGGCGAGATCCTGGTGCGGGCGCACAACCTGCGGGAGACCACCCACGACGCCACGGCGCACGCGGAGGTGCTGGCCATCCGCGAGGCCGGCCGCCTGCTGGGCGGATGGCGGCTCACCGGCTGCACCCTCTACGTCACCCTCGAGCCCTGCCCGATGTGCGCCGGCGCCCTGCTGCAGAGCCGCCTCGACCGCGTGGTCTTCGGCGCCCGCGACCCCAAGGCCTGGGCCGACCGCTCCCTGCTGGAGATCCTGCAGAACCCCGGCCTCAACCATCAGGTCGAGGTGCGCGAGGGCGTGCTGGCCAGCGAGTGCGGCGAGGTGGTGCGCGACTTCTTCCGGGCGCGCCGGCGTCCGGCACAACAGGACTGGAGATAGCAGGAAGAAGGACTATTTGTTTCCAGTGGCGAATCCCCCCCTATCTGCGGATATGGGGGGACTGTTTATGTTGCGACGCCATCGGCACTGGCTGGCCTGGCTGGCGCTCCTGCTGGGCGGCTGTGTGGCTGCCGCGCAGCCCGAGCCTCCGTCCCCGACGGCGGTGGCCACAGCCCCTGCTGCAGCGGAACCTGCCGAGGTGCGGCTGCACCTGCCGGTGGAGCCCGCTACGCTCGACCCTGCGGAGACGGCAGATGCCGCTCTCCTGGACGTAATCGGCAACCTGACGGAGGGCTTGGCGGCGCCGGTCGCCGCCGCACCGGGCGAGATCGCCGGGGCGGCGGCCGAGCGGTGGGAATCCGCCGACGGGCGGCAGTTCATCTTCCACCTCCGCCCCGAGGCGCGGTGGAGCGACGGCAGGCCGGTCACGGCCCACGATTTCGTGCGCGGCTGGCTTCACCTGCTGGATCCCGCGGTGGGGGCGGCCAACGCTTACCTGCTCTACGACATCGTCGGGGCGGAGGCCTGGAATGCCCTGGACCCGACTCTGCCAGACTTCGCCGAGCAGTCGGCCCGCCTGCGGGCGGAAGTCCAGGTGGTGGCCCTCGATGACCGGCGGCTGCAGGTGACGCTGCAGGCGCCCAATCCGGAATGGCCGGGCTACACGGTGCATCCGGCCCTGGCCCCCCGCCGGGCCGACGTGCCCTTCGGCACGGTGAGCAACGGGCCCTTCCGCCTGGCCGGTTCATCCGGTCCGGGCGAGATCCGGCTTGAACGGAACCCGCACTACTGGGACCGGGAGGCCGTGTGCCTCGACGCCGTCACCTACCACGTGGAGCCTGACGCCCAGGCTGCGCTGCGCCTCTTCGAGATGGGCTACCTGCACCTGGTAATGCTGCCGCCGGAGCTGGCCGAGCAGGTGCCCGCGGCCCGGAGCATGGCGCAGCCCTCCACGATGGGCCTGGTCTTCAACACGGCCCAGCCCCGGCTCGCCAACCCCGACCTCCGCCGCGCGCTCAGCCTGGCGCTGAACCGCACCCGGGTGGCCGCTGAGGCCGGTGGAGCCGGCGCCTCGGCCGCACTGGGGCTCGTCCCCCCCTCGCTGGCCGGCGGCTGGTCGGCGGGGGAGGGCGGGCAGGCTCACCCGCAGTCCGGCGGTGCGGCGCCCCTGGGCGGGCTGTGGACGGAGGGGTCGCTGCTGAGCGACCTGCTGTCGGACGACCCCGCGGGCGGAGACCTGGACGAGGCCCGGCGGCTCTGGGCGAGGGCGCGGGCGGCGCTGGGGGTGGACCGGGTCACCCTCCGCCTCCTCCACGCCTCCGAGGCCGCCACCGTCGCCCGGGCGGTGCAGCGGGAGCTGGAATCCGCGCTGGACGGGCTGACGATCGAGCTGCACGCCGTGCCCTTTGCACAGCGGCTGGAGCGGGTGCGCTTCGGCCAGTTCGACCTGGTGCTGCAGGGCTGGCTGGCCGACCACGACGATCCGCTCGCCATGCTCACCCAGTTCACCACGGCGCATCCGGCCAACGGTGCGCGCTGGGTGAGCGGCGAATACGATGCGCTGATCCGGCAGGCGGCCGGCGCGACGGGCGATGCCCGCCGGTCGGCGCTGGCCGCGGCGGAGCGGCTGCTCCTGGATGAGGCGCCGGTGGTCCCCCTCTACCACCCCGTCCGCCACTGGGCGGTAAGCCCCGACCTGGAGGGGCTTGTCTACCGCCCGCTGGGCGGCCGGTTTGACCTGAAGCACGCCTGGCGAAAGGGAATCGCCCCCGCCGGGTAGAATGGGGTAGGGCCAGTCCGATTCCGGCAGGAGAGATCAGCGTGGCCCACATCGCTCTCTACCGCGAGTTCCGGCCCCAGCGGTTCAGCGACGTCGTCGGACAGGAGCATATCACCCGCACGCTGCGCAACGCCCTGGTGCAGGGCAGGCTTCACCATGCCTACCTGCTCTCGGGTCCGCGCGGCACGGGGAAGACCACCGTGGCCCGCATCCTGGCGAAGGCGGTCAATTGCCTGAGCCCGCGCGACGGCGAGCCCTGCAACGAGTGCGAGCCCTGCCGCAGTATCACGTCGGGCCAGACGATGGACGTCATCGAGATCGACGCCGCCTCCAACCGGGGCATTGACGAGATTCGCGACCTGCGCGAAAAGGTAAAGTACGCGCCGGTTGACCTCAAATATAAGGTTTATATTATTGACGAAGTTCACATGCTGTCCGAGCCGGCCTTCAACGCCCTGCTCAAGACGCTGGAGGAGCCGCCGCCGCATGTGCTCTTCGTGCTGGCCACCACCGAGAAGCAGAAGCTGCCCATCACCATCCTCTCCCGCTGCCAGGCGTTCGACTACCATCGCCTCTCCACCGAGGAGATCGTCGGGCGGCTGCAGGAGGTCTGCGCCGCGCAGGGGATGAAGGCCAGTTCCGAGGCCCTGGCGGCCATGGCCCGCCAGGCCGACGGCGGGATGCGGGACGCGCTCTCGCTTCTCGATCAGGTGATGGCCTACGCCGCCGACGGCGAGATTACCCTCGAGATGACGCTGGCCGTGCTGGGCTCGGCCCCACTCGATCAGTTCCTGCGCCTCGACGGTCAGCTGGCCGCGGGCGACGTGGGCGGCGCCCTGCTCTGGCTCGACGAGATGGTGCGGACGGGCAAAGACCTGCGCCAGCTCGTGCGCGACTACCTGGCCCACCTGCGCGATCTGCTCCTGGTGAAGGTGGACACCGGCGGCCAGGTGCTGGGACTGCCGCCGCAGGCGCTGGCCCAGGTGCGGGAGCAGGCGGACCGATTCACCCAGGAACGGCTGATCAGCGCCATCCGCCTGCTGGGCCAGGCGGAGACGGAGCTTCGGCTCTCGGCCTCGCCCCGCCTGCTGGTGGAGGTCGCGCTGATCCGGCTGGCGGCGCTCTTCACCGGCCGGGACGAGGAGCCCCGGGGCGACCCGGCCGACTCTCGACCGCCGGCGCCTTCCGTTCCAACGGCCCAGTGGCGCCCGCCCGTCAGCTCTGGTGGTGCTGCGGCCGCGGGGGCGTCTGCTCCGGCAGCGCGGACGGCCGAACGGGGCGAGCCCGAGCGGCTCGATTCCGGCCCGCAGCCTGCGGCCCGGGTAGCAGCCGCCCCGGCGGACCGGGGCGCACCGGGTCCCGGGCTGGTCTCCGGCGGGGCGGCGGCCGGTCAGCCGCCGCTGGGGCCGGAGTCTGACCGGGTGATGCAGGCCTGGGAGCGCGTGCTCGAGCTGGTGCGCAAGGCGCGGCCCAGCACGTACAACCTGCTCTCCACCTCGGCCCGGATCGGCGGGCTGCGCGGCTCGCTGCTCTACATCGTGGCCAACTCGCCCGTCTTCGCCCAGCTGCTCCGGCGGCCGCAGGATACCGCGATCCTGGAGAAGGCGCTGGAGCGGGCGGGACTGGCCGGCCTGAGGGTGGAGATCCTGGCGCCGGACGAGGCCCAGGCGAAGCTGGCGGGACTCGGTCAGGCGACTCCCGCGGCGCCCGCGCAGGGGGCGGGATGCGCTCCGGGAGAGGCGCAGGGGGGCGACAACCCACTCATGGAGCGGCTGCGCAGCCTGTTCCCCCCTGACGTGATTCACGAAATCGAAGAGGAGGACTCCTGATGATTCCGGGTGGCGGCAACATGCAGCAGATCATGAAGCAGGTCCAGAAGATGCAGAAGAACGTGGCCAAGGCGCAGGAGGAGATCGCCAAGATGACCGTTGAGGGCACCGCCGGCGGCGGCACCGTCAAGGTGGTCGTCACCGGCGACCGACGGGTCACGGCGGTCACCCTGGCGCCGGAGGTCGTGGATCCCGAGGACATCGAGATGCTCCAGGACCTGATCGTGGCGGCGATCAGCGACGGGATGAAGAAGGCCGAGGAGCTGGCCGAGGCCGAGATGAAGAAGGTCCTTCCGGGCGGACTGCCCAGCTTCCCCGGCCTCTTCTAGCCGCCCATGTACTACGCAGAACCGATCGCACGCCTGATCGAGGAGCTGACCAAGCTGCCGGGCATCGGCCCGAAGACCGCCCAGCGGCTCGCGTTCCACATCCTGCATATGGACCGGGCGGCGGTGGAGGCCATCGCCCGCACCATGGTGGACGCCCGCGAGAAGGTCACGTACTGCTCGATCTGCTGCAACCTCACCGATCAAGATCCGTGCCGGATCTGCGCCGACGACGGCCGCGATCACAGCACCATCTGCGTCGTGCAGGAGCCGCGCGACGTGGTGGCGATGGAGAAGACGCGGGAGTACCACGGTCTCTACCACGTGCTCCACGGGGCGCTGAACCCGATGGAGGGCGTCGGCATCGACGACATCCGGGTGAAGGAGCTCATCGCCCGCCTGGGCGACGGAAAGGTGCAGGAGGTCATCCTCTGCACCAACCCCAACACCGAGGGCGAGACCACCGCGATGTACATCGCCCGCTACATCAAGCCCCTGGGCGTCAAGGTCACCCGGATCGCCCGCGGCCTGCCGATGGGCGGAGACCTGGAGTACGCCGACGAGGTCACGCTGGCCAAGGCACTGGAGGGGCGCCGCGAGATCTGACGGGTCTGAGACTGGGTTGATTTTGTGCACCATGCAGGGTAGAATACTGCCCAGAATCTGCAAGGCGATGAGAGGGCAGAGTAGGCGACCACGTGGAGCCCAAGCGAGCCGGGTCTGGTGCGAGCCGGTGCACACGTCCGCTGAAGAGGCCCTCGAGCTTCCGGGCTGAACCCCGCGCCCGATGTGCGCGGTGCAGTAGGCTGCGGACGGCCCCCTCCGTTATCGGGAACCGAGTGAGGCCGGAAGGCCTAACTAGGGTGGTACCGCGGGCCTGGCCCCGTCCCTAAGCGGACGGGGCTTCATCAATTTTCACGGAAAAGGGGACAGCTCAAGATGACCATTCGCGTACGCATCGCGCCGAGCCCCACCGGTCCCATCCACGTGGGCAACGTGCACACCGCCCTGTTCAACTGGCTCTGGGCCCGGAAGAACGGCGGTCAGTTCATCCTGCGGTTTGAGGATACGGACAGGGAGCGGTCCCGGCCCGAGTGGGAGCAGGTGATCTTCGAGGACCTGGCCTGGCTGGGCATCGACTGGGATGAGGGCCCCGACAAGGGCGGCCCCTACGGGCCCTACCGGCAGACGGAGCGGCTGGAGCTCTACCAGAAGTACGCCCAGCAGCTGCTCGAGAGCGGCCACGCCTACAAGTGCTACTGCACGAAGGAGGAGGAGGACGCCGACCGCAAGGAGGCGCAGGAGCAGGGTCGGCCCTATCAGTACAAGGGGCGCTGCCGCAACCTGACGCCTGAGCAGCAGGCGGCGTTCGAGGCCGAGGGGCGGAAGCCGGTGCTCCGCTTCCGGGTGCCGCGGGGTGAGGTGATCCGGTACAACGACCTGGTGCGCGGCCCGATCGAGTTCCCCACTGACTCCATCGGTGACTTCATCATCATGCGCGCCAACGGCATCCCGCTTTACAACTTCGCGGTGGTCATCGACGACGCAACGATGAAGATCACCCACATCATCCGCGGTGAGGGGCACATCCCCAACACCCCGGTGCAGATCCTCATCTACAATGCCCTGGGCCTGCCGGTTCCCGAGATCGGCCACCTCGGCCACATGACCAACGCCGAGCGCGGCAAGCTCTCCAAGCGCAAGGGCGAGGCGGCCATCCGCGACTATCGGGAGCAGGGCTACCTGCCCGAGGCCCTGATGAACTTCATGAGCCTTCTGGGCTGGACCCCGCCCGGCGCCGAGTCCGGCCGCGAGTTCCTGACCAGGGAAGAGCTGATCCGCGACTTCGACCTCAGCCGGGTGACGAAGGCGCCCTCGGTCTTCGACCGCAACAAGCTCAACTGGATGAACGGCGTGTACATCCGGAAGAAGAGCCTGGAGGAGTTCGCCGAGCTGGCGCTTCCCTTCGTTGTGCGGGCCGGGCTCTGCACGGAGGAGAAGGCCCGGGCCAACTGGGACTGGTTCAAGGAGGTTATGGCCCAGGTGCACGAGCGGGTGGAGACGCTCGCCGAGGTGCCCGAGCACGTGGACATCTTCCTCAAGGACGAGATCGTCATGGACCAGCAGGCGGCGGCCAAGTTCCTGACGGATGCGGTGAAGCCCTTCTTCCGGCGGGTATCCGAGGGGCTGCGCACGGTGGAGTGGACGCTGCCGGCCATCGAGCAGCTCGTGCGGTCGATCCAGGAGGAGATGGGCCTGAAGCCCAAGGAGAGCTTCCAGCCCATCCGGGTGGCCATCACGGGCCGCACCGCCAGCCCGGGCCTCTTCGAGACGATCTACCTGATCGGCCGGGAGCGGGTGCTGGAGCGGATGGCGCCGTACTGCTAGAGCGAAACAGGCACGCTGAGGCGGAGGGAAACCTCCGCCTCAAACGCGCCCGGGCGAGGCTTGACGCGCTTGCCAGCACCGCACGGGGCATGCTAAAATACGCTCTGCCCGCCCGGCGGGCCGGACGGCGGCCGAACTGGTTCGCTTAACGGATTTTGCAAACTTGCAAAGGCCGACCGGGTGTGGTAAAGTAGTCGACGTCGCCGGTTGCGGACGGACGAATTGGCTGCAGTGCCAGGAGGTCGCAGGTTGACAGCCGGTCGATGTGTCTGCTAGAATATATCCCTGCCAGCCACCGAAAACGGTTGGTGAGGCAGCGGATCTCGAACCTTGAAAACTAGACAGTGCAGAGAGGGAAGCCTGCGAGTCGACGACTCCAAGGGAGCCAAGCAAACTTTTCAACGGAG
>NZ_JAGGLG010000030.1 GCF_017874315.1 Symbiobacterium terraclitae
CCATTGTAACAGAAGGGCGGCTTCTTTTGTATTTAGACAAAAAGAAAAGGGGGCTGTCCCTAAGTCATCCTCGATGACTTTTGGGACAGCCCCTTTCGGTTTCCGGGGCAGGCATTCCGCTGTGGACTGTGGAAACCTAACGGCGGTAACGGACGCCGGGGAGGGATGACCGTGCCGCCGCAAGGCGAGGTGCAGTGGCTCTTCTTCGACCCGTCCGTCCTGCTCAACGAGAACGGGACGGAACAGCGCTGGCGCCGGGGCGTGGTGCAGGCGCTGCAGCGGCGCGGCCGCGCGGTGACCCTCGAGCAGGTAGAGCGGGCGTGGATGCAGGCGATCTCGGCACCCCGCCCGGTGCAGCCGCTGCTGGGGGCCGTGCGCCACCTCGCGCCCGAGGCACCGGCCGAGGAGGTGGTCGCCGAGGTGATCGCCACCTCCGGCCAGCAGGACATGCTGGTCACGGGCCTGCAGCTCGCCCTCCACGAGCTCCGGCAGCGGTTCCGGCTGGGGGTCATCGGACCCTACCGACCGCCGGGGACCCGGGAGCGGCTGGCCCGGTTCCACCTGAGCTTCGGCCTGGTGGCCCTGTCGGACGAGCTTGCCCTCTCCCACCGGCTGGACGCCGCGGGCAAGGTCGATCCCGCCATCTTCACGTGGGCCCTCCGCAAGGTGAACGCCCTGCCCGGACAGGCCGCCTACGCCAGCGACCGGGTCTCCCTGGGGCTCGCGCCGGCGAAGATGGCCGGCCTCACCACCATCTGGCTGCGCACCACCAACTACCGGCTGCGCTACCCCAGGAACGGCTACGAGACCCCCGACCTCACGTTCAACTCGCTGCCCGAGATGGCGCGGGCGCTCACCCGCGGGCCCGGGCTGCTGCGGAAAGGATGAACGCTCCCGACATGCGGCTGAAGACGACGCCCGAGGACTTCGTGGTGCGCGAGGCCGTCGACCTCCGCATCCGGCAGAAGCCAGCCCCATACCGGGTCTACCTGCTCGAGAAGAAGGGGTGGAACACCGCAGACGCCGTCGCCGCGATCGCCCGCGCACGGCGCATCCCCCTGTCCCGCATCCAGTACGGCGGCAAGAAGGACCGGCACGGGCACACCTTCCAGTACGTCACCATCGAGCACCCGGCCGACCACTCCCTCGCCACCCCGTCCTACAGGCTGAAGGCGATCGGCTACAGCACCGAGCCCATGGGGCCGGGCCGCATCCTGGCCAACCACTTCGAGGTGACTGTGCGGGAGTTGAGCCCGGAGGCCGCCGAACGGCTGCGGGCCGGGGCGGCGCGCATCGCCGCCGACGGCTTCCCCAACTACTTCGACGACCAGCGCTTCGGCAGCTACGACCCCGAGCGTGGCTTCATCGCGGAGCACATGCTGCAGGGCCGGTGGGAGACGGCCCTCGCCATCGCGCTCACCCACATCTACCCCGGGGAGAAGTCCGAGGCGAAGGCCCGCAAGCGCCGGGTGCGGGAGTCGTGGGGCGACTGGGAGGCGTGCCGGGCCCTGGCGAAGACCGCCTTCGAGCAGCGCTGCTTCGCGCTGCTGGCCGAGCGCCCTGACCGGTTCCGGGAGGCGCTGGCCACCGCCCGGCGGGAGGAGCTGGAGATGTGGCTCTCAGCCTACCAGTCGTTCCTGTGGAACGAGGTGCTGGCGCGGCTCGTCGCAGACGCCGCCCGGGCGGCGTCCCCGGATTCGGCCGTGCGCGAGGCAGCAGGGCGGGCGAGCCGGTACCTGTTTGCGCCGCCCACGCCGGCCCTGCGGCAGATGGTCATCCCGCTGCCCGGGCGGGGAATGCGCTTCCCGGCGCCCGAGGCGGGGCTTGTCCTGGAGGAGGTCCTCCGGGAGCGCCGTCTTCGGCCGGGCCAGCTGGAGGCGGACCTCCTGCCGGGGTACTTCCTCCGCAGCTCGCCCCGGGAGGCCTGGGTGACACCCCGCTCCCTGCACGCCGAGGGTCCGCTGCCGGACGAGCGCTACCCGGGGCACCTGCGCCTCGTGCTGCGCTTTACCCTGCCGCGGGGCGCGTACGCCACGATGCTGTTCAGGGCGGCTGCTCCGTGAGCCTGTCGACGGTGCAGACGCCGCCACGCCGCTCAGGGCTGGCGCTCCTTGACCCTACCGACGGTGCATGCGCCTCCGAACGCATCAGGGCCGCTGCTCCGTGAGCCAGCCGTAGGTTCGGGCGCGCGTCCGCAGCCGCCGGCCCCTGAGGTAGTTGACCGGCGCGGCCACCAGCTTGCGCACCAGGGGCATCACGCCGCTGCCCATCTCCCAGGCGTGGTGGCCCTCCACCAGATACTTCACCATCATGGCGGGGAGGCCGGCCAGGCTCTCCCCGCCCATCATGCCAACGCCCTCGTGCCGGCCGAGCGTGGCGAACTGGCCGCGCATGCGGAAGGCAAAGGGCCGCTCCTCCTGGCCGCGCAGGCGGCGCAGGATGTTGTGCGCGGCGGCGTGGCCCATCTGCACCGCCGCCTGCCCGGTGGGCGGCACCTCCCGCCCGGTTCCGGGGTCGGTGAAAGACGCCGAGTCGCCGATGATGTAGATGCGGTCGTCGCTGACCGAGCGCAGGAAGGCGTCGACCTTGCCCCGGCCGCGCCCACCCAGCTCCAGGCCGGACTCGGCCAGGAGCGAATGCCCCCGGACGCCGCCCGCCCAGACCAGCACGTCGTATGCGATCTCATCGCCCCGCTTCAGGTGCACGGTCGTCTCGTCCACGCTGACGATGGGGGTGCCCGCGATGATGCGGATCCCCTTCTCCTCCAGCACCCTGCGGGCCACCTGCACCAGGTCGGGGGCGAACCCGGCCATGATGTCGGGCGCCGCCTCGAGGAGCGTCAGCCGGAGGCGCCCGGGGTACTCGTCAGCCAGCTCGGCCACCAGCTCCACGCCGGTGAGACCGCCGCCCACGATGACGACGTGCGCCGGGCTCCCGCCTGATTCCGCCAGTTCGGCCACCCGCTCCCGCACCTTGGTCGCCGAGTGCGGGTCACCGACGGTCAGGGCGTGCTCCGCGACACCCGGCAGGCCGAAGAACTCCGGCTCGCTGCCGAGGGCGAAGACCAGGATGTCATAGCCCAGCCGGCCGCCGACCTTCAGTTCGACCTCCCGCCGGGCCGGGTGGAGCGCCGTCACGTAGTCCAGGATCAGCCGGCCCGGCCGCTTCACCAGGCGCCGGAGGGGGATGCGGACCGACTCGGGCTCCTCGCCGGCCGCGTAAGTGTGCAGCTCCGTCGTGAACCAGTGGTAGCGGTCGCGGCTCACCAGCACCAGGTCGCAGCCCCGGGGCAGGTGGTCTTGCAGCTCCAGGAAACAGGTCAGCCCGGCATAGCCCGCCCCGAGCACGACGATGCGTTCACGCGTGGTCTCCGTCTGTTCCGGCACAGTGCGCACCCCTTCTGCGCGTTTGATGCAGTTAGTCTTGCCCGAGCGGCGGCGCGAGCCGATGGCGCAATCCTCCTCTGCTTCCAGCGAAGCGATCGGGTATGCGCGCACGGGGCGGCTCATACTAAGGGCGGTCCCGATTGAGACTCCACACCACATCTGATGAGGGGGAGTTTCAGCATGGCTAAGGGTGCGCAGCTGTCTGGCAGCAACATCAAGGGTGTGAGCGGCGCCCAGCATGGCGCTCAGCGGAACGCTGCCGCCATGCAGCGGGCGGCCGGCAAGGCGGGCCAGACCAACTATGAGTTCGGCTCCCTGGGCACCTCTGGCGCTGCCGGTTCGACCTCCAACGCCCAGCTCTCCGGTAACAACATCACCGGGGTCAGCGGGGCCCAGCACGGCGCAAAGCGTAACGCCGCTTCGATGCAGCGTGCTGCGCAGAAGTCCGGCCAGCAGTAACGGGATCCGCGCAGGGCACCGGTTGCCACGGCAACCGGTGCCTTTGCGCGCCTACGCCAGTTCGGGCCCTGCCTTACGCAGCGCACCGGCCGGCGCCAGCTCGGTGGGCCACCCCGTACTTGTGCAGCGGCTTGTGCAGCGTGCCATTCTGTGGTATAAAGTGAGTGAGCGCTCGTTTTATTATAAGTGAGGAGGGGGCTCCCGCCCCCTCCTCACCTCCACCCCGTGCCAGCCGTAAGCTCCGTGCCACGGCTCGGGCCGGCAAAGCCGCCCCTCGCCGTGAAGCCTGGTCTCTGCCTTGCGGCCATCCCCGGGGGGGCTCCCGCCCCCTCCACCCCTCCACCCCTCCCTCCTGCCTGCGGTGAACGAAGGAGTTGATGTACGTGCCCAGGGTCAGCCAGATGCACCTCAGGCGGCGGCGCGAGGCCATCCTCAACGCCGCCATGGAGGTCTTCGTCACCAAGGGCTACCAGGTGGCGACCATCAACGACATCGCACAGCAGGCCGGGCTGAGCGTGGGCGCGCTCTACCGCTACTTCCCCACCAAGGCCGACATGCTGCTGGCGCTGGTCCGCGAGCGCCTGGGGCGGGCACCGGAGCTGTTCGCCCGGATGGCCGGCCGGGCGGAGGACCCCTGGGAGCGGCTGGTCCGCTGCGTGGAGCTGTTCACCAGCGCCCTGCGGGTGCGCCACCCCGGCACGGGAAGGCTTCTGCTGGTCACCCTGGCTGAGGCCGTGCAGGACGGCGAGGTACGCCAGGGGCTGCACGACCGGTTCGCCGGGCTCGTACGGTACGTGGAGGGCATCGTGGCCGAGGGCGTGGCGAGCGGCCGCTTCCGGGCGGACGTCGAGCCCCGCACCGTCGCCGCCCTGCTCCTGTCGCTGGCGGACGGGGTGGCGATCTACTGGGTGACCGGCACACCCGAGGTGGAACTCAACGCCATGCGGCAGAGCCTCGTGGCCATGCTGCGGGCGTACCTGCTTCCTGAACCCTAAGCGAAGGAGTGGATCCCTGCTATGGAACGACGGGTAGTGGTAACCGGACTGGGGCTGATCTCGCCGCTGGGCAACGACGTCCGGACCAACTGGGAGGCGGCCGTCGCGGGTCGCTCCGGCATCGGACCGATTACCAAGTTCGACCCCTCCCGGCTGGCGACGCACTTCGCCGGCGAGGTGCGGAACTTCGATCCCGCGACCGTCATGGACCCCAAGGAGGTCCGGCGCTACGACACCTTCATCCACTACGCCCTGGCGGCGGCCATCGAGGCCGTGGCGGACTCCGGCCTCTCGTTCGACGGCGAGCTCGCCGAGCGGACCGGCGTCGTCTTCGGCAGCGGCATGGGCGGCCTGGAGGCGATCGAGGAGAACTCGCTGATCCTGAGGGAGCGCGGCCCCCGGCGCATCTCCCCCTTCTTCGTCCCCCGGTGCATCATCAACAGCGCGCCCGGGCTGATCTCGATGCGGTTCGGGCTCCACGGCCCCAACTACGGCACGGTCTCGGCCTGTGCGTCGGCCGGCCATGCCATCGCCGATGCGATGCACATCATCCGCCGGGGCGACGCCGACGTGATGATCACCGGCGGCAGCGAGGCCACCATCATGGAGCTGGCCTTCGCCGGCTTCAACTCGGCGAAGGCCCTGTCCACCCGCAACGACGATCCCCAGGGCGCCTCTCGCCCCTTTGACGTCGACCGCGACGGGTTCGTGATGAGCGAGGGCGGCGGCGCGCTGGTCCTGGAGGAGCTGGAGCACGCCAAGCGCCGCGGGGCACGCATCTACGCCGAGCTGGCCGGCGCCGGCATGTCGGGAGACGCCTACCACATCACCGCGCCCCACCCCGAGGGCAAGGGCGCAGCCCTGGCGATGCGGGGAGCCCTGCGCAGTGCGGGCCTCAACCCGGAGGACGTGGGATACATCAACGCCCACGCCACCTCCACCGACCTCGGCGACGTGCAGGAGAGCAAGGCCATCGAGGAGGTCTTCGGCGACCACGCCTTCAAGCTGGCCGTCTCGGGCACCAAGTCGATGCACGGCCACCTGCTCGGCGCGGCCGGTGCGATCGAGGCGATCCTCACCGTCCTCTCCCTCTACCACCAGGTGATGCTGCCCACCATCAACCTGCACAACGTGGATCCCGAGTGCCGGCTGGACTACGTGCCCAACGAGGCCCGGGAGGTGCGCGGGCTCAAGGCCGCCCTCAGCAACAACTTCGGCTTCGGCGGCACCAACGTCTGCCTGGCCTTCCGGCGGTTTGACTAGCGGCCGGGCTCCAGAGCCGCCCGGATGCGCCGGATGATCGACGGGTGCGAGTGGCTCAGTACCTCCACCAGAGGCGGCGGCGCCACGTCGCCGGGGTTGGCCCGGGCCAGCTTCTGGAAGCTCTGCACCAACGCCCTGGGGTTCTGCGTGAGCTCCAGGGCGTACCTGTCCGCGCGGACCTCCATGCGGCGGGAAAGCGCAGCCTGGACCGGGGTCGCCGCGATCTCGCACAGGCTCATCAGGAGGAGCAGCAGCGCCACTCCCCGGGCCGCCTGCGCCGCCGGCAGGCGCAGCGGCGCCACCCCGCGCATCTCCCGGAGCACCCATGCCGCCAGCCCCAGGCCGGCGGCGTTCAGGGCGGCGCTCAGCAGCCAGCCCTTCAGCAGGTCGCCGCTGACGGCGTGGGAGAGCTCGTGCGCCAGCACAGCCTCCAGCTCCGACGGCGACAGCTCCTGCAGGAGGGTGTCGTAGAGGAAGACCTGCTTGGTGGGCCCCAGTCCGGCCACCATCGCGTTGAGCCGGCTGGACTCGGCTCCCACCCCGAGCTCAGCGATCCGCTCGACCCGCACCCCCGCCCGGTCGGCCAGGCTCCGGATCATCGCGGTGACCTGGGGGTCCGACACGGGCCGCACCTCGTAGAAGAGGGGCAGCAGGAGGACCGGGTAGAGCGCGGCCATCAGCAGGCTGAAGCCTGCGCTCACGACGGCGGCGCCCGCCCACCAGCGCGCGGGGCTGCGGCGGATGAGGGCGTAGAGGGCCAGCCACAGCAGCAGCGAGGTGCCCGTCCCCACCAGCAGGCTGAGCAGGTGGTCGCCCAGCCATGCCCAGGGGGTCTCGCGGGTCAGGCCGTAAGCCCGCTCGTGCACGTGGCCCAGGTAGTAGTCGAACGGCAGCTCCACCAGGGCGGTGATCAGGGCCGCGCCCACCGCCACCCAGGCGACCTCCCGCCACCAGCGGCCCCTGCCCCGTTCCTCCAGCCAGACGAGCACCCTGGCGCCGGCGGGGTGGAAGCAGAGGGCAGCCAGCGCCCCCAGCGAGGCGAGGGTTCTCAGGCTGGCCGCCAGGCGGGCCTCGCGGGTGAACTGGCGGCCGCGCTCCAGCATGTCGGCGGGGAAGAAGCGGAGCGCCTCTGCGTCCAGGGGGCGCTGCTCCAGGGTGGCGAACAGGAGCATGAGGACCAGACCCAGCGCCACGGTGAGGAGCGCGGTCCAGGCGGCTCTGAGGGGCAGGCTCGGCGTGCGCAAGGGCAACGACCTCCCGGCAAGTCCGACTCTACCCCTTCCTATGCGGCTCGTCCCCGGCGGTAGACGCGCGCATGCGAGGTAGGATGGCCAGCCCCCTGGCAAAGGAGGCCAAGGTGCACGGCTCCAGTCACCCGACTGGGATGCGCCTGCCACCCCCCAGGAGCACACGGGGTTGCTGCAATTCGCGCTTTAATCTACAATTGCAGTAACCTGATTGGACCCGCCAGCGCGCAGTGGCGAGAGCGCAGGGGAGGGTCGGCATGCACAGCGAGGAGCGGGTCAGGGCCAGCTTCGCCCGCCAGGGCGAGGCGGGCGGGAAGCTGGTCGTCACCATGTCGGCGGCCGCGATGACGCTTCAGGGCCGGCCGGGCGTGCCGCCGGGGTAGTGCCATGCGAAGCGGCGAGCGCATCCTCATGCTGCAGCGGCGCTTCCCCAGCGCCAACATGGCCCTCGTGACCGGCCCGCGGCCGATCCTCGTGGACACGGGCTTCGGCAGCGACCTGCCCGAGACCGAGCGGCTCCTCGCCCAGCTGGGCGTGCCGCCGGCGAAGCTCCACCTGATCGCCAACACCCACTTCCACGTGGACCACGCAGGCGGCAACCACGGCCTCCAGCAGGCCTACGGCGTGCCCGTCGCAGCCAGCGCCCCGGACGCGGCGCTGGTCAACGGCCGCCACCCCAACGCCTGCGACGCTGCGTTTCTGGACCATCCGGTCCAGCACTACCGCGTGGACCGCGTCCTGCGGGACGGAGATGAGCTGGACACGGGCGAGGTGGTGCTCCGGGTGCTGGCCACCCCGGGCCACACGGCCAGCCACCTCTCCTTCTACGCGCCCGCCGAGCGGGTGCTGGTGCTGGGCGACGTGTTCCACAGGGACGACGTCGCCTGGCTCAACCTCTGCACCGACGGCCCGGACCCCGTCGAGCAGATGCTGGCCACGCTGGACCGGCTGGCCCGCCTGCCCGTGGCCTGGGCCTGCTCCGGCCACGGCCCCCGCATCGACGACGTTCCCGCCGCCCTGGACGCCGCCCGACGCCGGTACGAGAAGTGGCGGGAGCAGCCCCAGAAGATCGGCTGGCACGCGTGCAAGCGCCTCTTCGGCTCCGCCTTGATGCTGGAAGGAGGCATGGATGCGGAACGGGTGCGGGCCTACCTGCTGAACGCCCCGTGGTTTGTCGAGAGCAGCAGGCGGATCTTCGAACGGCAGCCGGAGGAGTTCGCAGACCAGCTGGTGGCCGAGATGCTGCGCGCACGAGCCGCCCGCTGGCAAGACGGGCGGCTCGTCCCTCTCACGCCGTATACCCCGGTGCCGGCGGGATGGGTTCGGCCGGACATGCGGCCGCGCTTCTGGCCCCGGGACGCCCTCTAGACCCTGAGGTTCATCTCCTGGCGCACGGCCTTCATGGCCTTGGTCCAGGCGACCAGCTGGTCCAGCATGGTGTTGAGCGCCGGCAGGTGGACCTCCTCGTTGGGCTTGAAGATGCTGAAGTTCTCGAAGTCGGTGAACAGCGAGAAGGAGACCTGCTGGCGCACGTGGGCCACCTGCACCTCAGACATGATGGTGCGCAGGTTCTCGATGGCCCGCGCTCCCCCGAGGCTGCCGTAGCCCACAAAGGCTGCGGCCTTGTTGTTCCACTCGAGGTAGAGGAAGTCGATGGCGTTCTTCAGCGCGCCGGACGTGGCGTGGTTGTACTCGGGGGTCACGAAGATGAAGCCGTCAAGGGAGTCGATCTTCGCGGACCAGCGCTTGGTGTGCTCGTGCTGGTAGTTCTTCCCGAACGACGGCGGCATCGGCTCGTCGTACACCGGCAGGTTGAAATCCTTCAGGTCCACCAACTCGAACTCGGCATCGGTCCGCTTCCTGGCGTGCTCGTAGACCCAGCGGGCCACCGCCTCGCCGTTCCGCCCCGGGCGCGTGCTCCCGATGATGATCCCGATCCTGACCACGTTCCTTCCCCCTGTCTGCTCGCCTCTGGCAGGGCCTGGCTGACCCGTTGCCCGGGACCAGTTTCACCAGTGCGGAACGCGGCTATGCGGTGGCCGCCGGGCAGTACTTCCCGAACCAGCGCAGCATCTTGTGGAACCGGTCCACCCGCAGCGCGGGCGGGCCCTGGCGGGTCAGGTCGTGGTTGGACCTGGGGTGCCGCACCAGCTCGGTGGGCGCCTGGCCGTAGAACTTGATGGCCATGTAGAACTGCTCCGCCTGCTCGATGGGGCAACGGTAGTCGAACTCCGAGTGCATGATGCAGATCGGGGTCTTCACGTTCTTCACGTAGGCCAGCGGCGAGATGCGCCAGAGCTCCTGCACGCCCTCGGGCGACCAGGGGTCCTCCACCTTGTGCTGGATCTGGTTGAAGAACGGCCCGAAGTCGGGCGTGCCGCTGAAGGAGACCCAGTTGGAGATCGACCGGTGGGTGATGGCGGCGGCGAAGCGGTCGGTCTGGGTGACGATCCAGTTGGTCATGAAGCCGCCGTAGGAGCCGCCGGTGACGGCCAGCCGCTTCTCGTCCACCCAGCCGAAGGTGAGCGCGTGGTCCACCGCGTCCATCAGGTCCTTGTAGTCGCGGTTGCCATAGTCGCCGCGCACCGCGTCGACGAAGGCCTGCCCGTAGCTGGTGGAGCCGCGCGGGTTGATGAAGAGCACGCCGTAGCCCGCGGCCGCCAGGAGCTGCATCTCCTGGTAGAAGGCGTACCCGAAGCAGGTGTGGGGACCGCCGTGGATCTCCAGCACGAGCGGGTACTTCTGCCCCTCCCGGAAGCCCACCGGCTTCATCAGCCAGCCGTGCAGGTCCCAGCCGTCCCTCGCCTTGAAGTTGAGCTCCTGGACCTCAGGCCACTCGATTCCGGCGAAGAGCTCCTCGTTGACCGCGGTGAGCCGCCGCTCCTCGCCCGTGGCCACCTCGTAGACGTGGAGGTCGCTGATCTCGAACATGGAGCCGGCCACGAAGGCCAGCCTCTGGCCCTGGCGGTCGAAGGTCCCGCCAGAGATCTCCCGCTGCCCGCCCACCAGGCGCTGCGGCCTGTCGCCGCTGACGGGGAAGGCGTAGACGGAGCAGGCTCCCCGCTCCACCACGGGCACGTAGATCCAGTGGCCGTCGGGCGACCAGGTGACCTCCACCCCGTTTCCGCCGGGCCGCACGTCTGCGCCGACGCTGTCAAAAAACTGCAGGTCGTAATGGTCCAGGATGCGGGGCTCGCCGCCGCCGGCCGGATAGAGGTAGATCTTCGGCTGCGTGGCATTATGGTACTCGTTCTGGTGGCCGATGACGGCGAGGGTCGTGCCGTCGGGCGAGAACCGGGCGCCGTAGAACGCCCCGATGGAGCCGGTGATGTTGACGGGCCGGAAGGCGGCCTCCGCCTCCTCCGCGGCCTTCTGCAGCTGCTCGGCCAGCGCCTTCTTCTCCTCCTCGCCGGGCTCCGCGGCGCCGGGCGCGGGCGGGGCCACGGACGCCCGGGCTGCAGGCGAGCCCTCGTGGGGCACCGGCACGACGAAGATGTCGCGGATCCGGAAGGACTCGTCCTCGGTGCGGTTGGCACCGAAGGCGAGGAACCGGCCGTCGGGCGACCACTCGGCGCCGCCGTGGTCGAAGTAGCCCCACGTCACCTGCACCGGCTTCGGCTGGGGATCGCCCGGCGCCGGCACGGGCACGACCCAGATCTGCGCCTTGCGGTCGGGCTTGATGCCCGTGGCATCGTCCCGCCAGCGCATGGCGGTGAAGGTGCGGGCCTCGTCCTTGGCCCTCTTCTCCTCGGCCTTCTTGTCGGCCTCGCTCTTGGCCCGGGTGAGCAGCTCCCGCTTGTCCTCGGGGCCCACGGCCGAGGTGAACGCGATGTAGCGGCCGTCCGGCGACCAGACGGGGTTGCTCGCGCCGTGGCGCATCTGGGTCAGCTGCCAGGCCTCGCCGCCGTGCCGGCCGATCAGCCAGATCTGCCTGTCGCCCCCCCGGTCGGAGACGAAGGCCAGGGTCTGGCCGTCCGGCGACCAGCGGGGGGAGCTGTCGTTCTTCGGCCCCTGGGTGAAGGGCGCCGGCCGGCCCCCTGCCGCGGGCACCATCCAGATGTGGGACCGGCGCTCCTTCGACTCGGGGTCAATGTGGGTGCGAACGAAGGCAATAACCTCGCCGTCAGGGGAGATCTGCGGATCGCTGACCGTGACGAATCTGTACAGATCTTCGGGCACCAGGCGTCGCTTCTGTCCAGGCAAGGCGCATCCTCCTTTGCGGGGCACTCCTTCTTTCTTACACAGGCGGGCCGCCTGTACCTCCCCGCGCAGGGTTGGGGAGGTGACGAGTCGAAGTGCCCGGTGGGGAGCATCTGGCTGGGCGTGCTGCGAGCGTGGAGCAGCCCCAGCACTTCCCCGAAGGGGGTCATCGACGTGATCGAAACCCGAGTCCCTGCCACATTCATCAACCGCCCCAACCGGTTTGTCGCCCGGGTCCGCCTCGACGACGGGCGGGAACTGGCCGTGCACGTGGCCTCCTCCGGGCGCATGGCGGAACTCCTCGTGCCCGGCGCGCCGGTGGTCGTATCCCTGACGGCAGGCTCGCCCGAGCCCGGGCGCAAGACCGCCGGCCGGCTGCTGACGGTCCGCACCGGGTCCACGTGGGTCTCCGTCGACACCTCGCTGCCCGGTAAGCTCTTCCGCCTGGCGGCGGCCCGGGGGGAGTGCCCGCCCTTCGCCGGCTACACCGACGTGCGGCCCGAGTACCGGTACGGCGAGAGCCGCATCGACTTCCTGCTGACGGCGCCGGACCTGCCGCCCTGCCTGGTGGAGGTCAAGTCGGTCACCTCGGTGTTGCCCGACGCTGACGGGGTGCGGGTGGCCCGCTTCCCCGACGCCCCCACCGGTCGCGGCGCCCGCCACCTGCGGGAGCTGGCCGGGGCCCTGCAGCACGGGTACCGGGCGGCCGTCTGCTTCATCGTGCAGCGGGACGACGCCGAGGCCTTCGGGCCCTGGGACGACATCGACCCGGTCTTCGGCGACACCCTGCGGGAGGTGGCGCAGGCGGGCGTGGAGGTATACGCCCTCGTGATGCACGTGTCACCCGAGGGTGCGGTCCTGCGGGGGATGCTGCCGGTTCGGCTGGGTCGCTGAAGTGCGGCGGACCGCGAAGTACGGCAGTGGGCTGGTCGCTGTAGCGAACCAGTCCGCTTATGAAATGCATCAGTCTGCGATATCAGAACAGCCCGCGGCGCACCGCGCGGTGGCCGCGGGCTGTTTCTTGGCGACGGTCGCTGTCGTTCACGTCATCACCGGCTCAGCCGCCCCGGCGTCAGCATGAGCGCCAGGACCGGCGGAACCGTGGGGTCGCACAGGCGCAGCAGGTGGTAGCCGATCCCGGCGGTGCCGATCATCAGGCTCGGGTTGGGGCCCCCGGCGTTCACACCCGACGGCCAGCCGCCCGACGCCCCGTAGCGCCGCACGAGCGCCAGCGCCGCGTCCACGGCCCGCTGTCGACAGCTGCCGTCGAACCAGTCGCCGTACATCAGGAGGACCTCCGAGAGCCCGGCGATGCCGTGGCAGAGCGTCGCATCGTACCCGGTCTGGGTCAGCCGCTCCGACAGCGCGGCGCCGGCCACCCGCACGCCGGCCTCGGCCATCCGCCGGTGCTGTGCGGCCATCTCGGGATCCAGCAGCGCCGCGAGCATCCGGGCGATGGCGATGCCCGGCCCGCCGTGGCACCAGCCCCGCTGGAAGGTGCCCTGCACCTCCCCCTCCTCGGCCCGGTAGGGGAAGCGGGTGTCGACCCAGTTCCCCGCCGCGGGGCTGTAGAGCGAGTCCTCGAAGGCGAAGGCGCCGCGGGCGGTGCGGAGGAACCTCCCGTCCCCGGTGGCCGCGTGGAGCGCCATCAGCGCAAGCCCGCAGCCCGATGCGCCGTGGGAGAAGCCGGTGGCCGGCCGCGCGTCCCGGGTGCCGCTGAGCCTGCCGGAATCCCACCAGCACATCTCCCCAGACCAGCTGGCCTCCCGGCAGAGCTCCTCCCCGCAGGCCACGGCCAGGTCGGCGAACGCCTTGTACCCCGGGCGCCGCGAAAGGGCCAGCAGCACGGGAATCGCCCCGGCGTTGCCGCTGATCACGTCCAGCGTGTGGGCCGTGGCCATGCCATCCAGAACGCAGGCGGCAAGCCAGCCCATCTCGTCCGCGAGATCCGCGCCGGCGGCCGCGTCCGTCAGCCGGCAGGCCGCCCAGAGCAAGCCCAGGTGCCCTGCGAAAAAGGAGAGCGGCGAGGCCCCGGTCGGGGAGCGCTGCATATACCGCACGGAGCGGCGCAGCGCAGCCCGTGCGGTCGCGGCGAAGGCTGGGTCGCCGGTGGCGCGGTGGAGTTCGGTCAGGAAGAGCGCGATGCCTGCGCTGCCGCCGTAGAGCTCGGGGCCCAGCGCGGCGGCGCGCACCGAGTAGCGCGCCAGCAGCCCGTCCTGGATGTCCTGCCGCCCCATCCAGTTGCAGTGCCGCCCGGTCCGGTCGTACCAGGCATCCCGGCAGAGCGTGCGCCCGATGGCCGCAGCGGCCTCCAGAAGTTCGGCGCGGTATCCGTCCATGCGCTCCCCCCTAAGGTGACAGCCCCCGCGCGTAGTCGTCCGCCGAGCCCGGCTCCAGCCAGGGGCGCAGGGGGTCGAGCCCGCGCTCCCGCATCACCCCGGCCACCACGCGGAGGCGGGCGTCCAGGTCGGCCGCGCCCTCGGCCTGGCAGCGGTACAGCCCTTCCGCCACCACCCGGCAGCGGGACTGCCCGAAGCTGAGCCCTCCGCCCGGGTCCTCGGCGAGGCCCAGCCCCGGCGCCAGCGGCTTGGTGAACATGGGCACCTCCCGGTGGAGCCTGGAGCCGAGGCCGCGGTACAGCTGCCGGAGGATCGGGCGGAGCCGGCCGAAGTCGGTCCGGTGCACGTAGAGCACCCCGGCGTCGGCCCGCCGGTACTGCCGGGGGTGCGACAGGACCTTGGCCTTGAAGGGGATCTCCTCCCGGTTGAGCAGTTCGGTCACCATCCGCACGTAGGGAATGGCGGCGGCCGGCGACAGGTTCCAGTAGAGGCGCAGCAAGGGGCCGGCCTCCGGCAGCCTGTTCCCCAGCGCCATGTAGTACGCGGGGAAGAGGTGCCGCAGCTCCTTCGCCAGCTGCACGGAGCAGGCTTCCCCGGGGGAAGGCGCCGCCGATGGCGCACCGGTGCGGGTGCGGACCTGCGCCGGCCCGGCCCAGAACGTCACCCCGTCCTTCCGCACCGCGACCTGCCCGTCCGGCTCGACCCCGGCGACGACCCACCCGCCCTCCCAGGCTCCCCGGCCGCGGTTGGCGCGGGAGAGGGCGGCGATGAACCCGCTGGCCTCCGCAGGGTCGGCGCCGGCGGCCGGCCCGCCCGGCCTCGGCCGGCAGTAGAAGCCCTGGTAGAGCTCCGCCTCCAGCGCCCGGACCAGGGGCTCGGCGGGCTGCTCCCTCGACCCGCCCGACGGGGTGACGACCTCCATCCGGGTCAGGTCCCGCACCGCGCCGCGCAGGGCGAACCGGGTCGGACTCTGAATGTCCACGGCCTGCACGACCGCGCGGATGTCCGGGTGAAGGGGCGGCGCGCTCATCCGACCGCCTCCAGCCCGAAGAGCTCCCTCCTGCCGCGCGCCGGATCGGCCAGCAGGTTGAGGGCCGCCTGCATGAGGAGCACCGACGGGACGGGCATGACGGCGAAGTGGCCGGCGATCTCGTAGGCCGTCTGCAGCGTGCGGACCGCCGCGAAGCGCACGGCGCGCTCCAGCAGCGCTTCCGCCTCCCGAGCCGGCAGCCTGCGTTCGGCGGCGTACGCCCGCCACAGGGCCCGGACCGCCGGCTGGAGGACGGACAGCGGGTACCGGGCGGCCGCGATCATCTCCTCCAGCGGCCGGTCGTGGGGCATCGAGACGACCCAGAAGAAGAGGAAGTCGTTCAGGGCTCCGGCCAGGTCCCAGGCGGAGTCACCCAGCTGCACCAACTCCCAGTCCACCAGGGCGACGCGCTGCGCCCCCGTGCTGTCGGTGAGGACGAGGCAGTTGTCCATCTTGACGTCGCCGTGGATCAGCGTCTCGCGCCGCCACAGGGCGCGCAGGGCGTCGAGGCCGCGGAAGACGGCCGGGCGCGCCTGCATGATCCGAACCATCTCCCGGTTGGCGGCGCTCATGTCGCGCAGGGCGTCGATGCGGGGGCGGTGCAGCGCGAAGCTCCAGGGCAGGTCGCTCCCCAGCCAGGAGAGGGCGGGGTCCCGGGACGGGTCGACCCCTGCGAAGGCCTCGTGCAGCCTGGCCAGCGCCTCGCCGACCAGCGCCGCAGCCTCCGCAGGGAATGCCTCCGGCCCGGCGCGCTCATAGTGCCGCCAGAGCGGGGTGGCCTCGGGCAGGAGCTCGAGGATGAGCAGCGCCCGGTCGGGGTCGGCGTGCACGAGCCGGGGCAGCAGGTCCCGCACGGGTTCGGCCCTGGGCGCCTGCCGGAACCAGGCGTAGAAGCGCGCCTCCTGCCGCACGGTCTCCGCGGCGGGCGCCCCGGGCTCCGCGGGCTGCTTGATCAGGAAGCTGCCGCAGTTGGCGGAGGTGACGTGGAGGTTCCGGTTGCGCCGGGAGGCGCTGATCACATCCAGCTGTCCGTCGACGACGGCCTCGCCGGTGATCAGGCCGAGGCTCATCAGGAAGGCCGGCGCCGAGTCCACGGTTACGACTGGGATGCCCACCCGGTGAGTCACATCCTGTCAAGTCGGCCGTGTGGGGGCAGAGCGGTTCGCCCCGCACACGGCCGGATTACTTCCGCTTGATCGCCCTAGGTGCCGGACTGATCGCCGGTCTCGTCCCCCGACGAATCGCCGGCCTCGTCACCAGAACCGCCGCCTGACCCGTCCCCAGCCTGGCCGCCGGCCGCAGCGTCAAACGGACCTCCGGACGCTTCGCCAGCCTCATCGCCGCTTGCATCGCCACTCGCCTCGCCGGTCCCGTCGCCGGCCTCGCCGGCGCCCGCAGCGCCAAGCGGACCTTCCCCTGCTTCGCCTGAACCGTCACCGCTGCCGTCGCCTGGCTCGTCGCCGCTGCCGTCACCGCTGCCGTCGCCGCTGCCGTCTTCGGACTCGCCGCCGCTCTGATCGCCGGCCGCAGCGACACCGCCTTCCTCATCGCCGCTCCCGTCGCCGGAGCCGTCACCGCTCTGGTCTTCGGCCGCAAAGCCACCGTCGTCGCCGGTCGTATCACCGGTCTCGTCGCCGGTCTCATCACCTGTCTCATCACCCGTCTCGTCGGCAAGTTCGGTGGTCGAGCAGCCGGTCGTGGCCACCACGATCCAGCAGCAGGCCGCGCCGGTCTCCCGGATGGAGTGCGTGCAGCTGGTGGTGGCGACGATGACCCAGCAGCAGTCGCTGTCCTCGGGCGGTTCCCCGAAACCGGCGAGCCGGGCCATTCCCATCATATCCCGCGTCACATCGCCGAACAGGAAGTCGGCCCCGCTCCGGGGCCGCCGGGGCTGCTTTCTGGCCAAGGCTACCACCCCGTGTTCGAAGTTTGGGCGCGCCGGTGCCGGCGGCACTCGACCCGGACCCAACCTAGCCTATGAGGATGGCACCTGGCAGGTGACATAAATCTGTGGCAGGTATTGCCACCGCTCTGCTGCTCCGCCGCTCAGGACCGCTTTGAACCCGCCGGGCGCCGGCCCGCCCCCGCGAGGGCCGGATCAGCGGCCCGACAGGCCGTCTGCGGGAACGAGGCGCCAGGTGCCAAACTCGTACACGTTGTGCTCTGCCGCCTCGGGGGTCTCCTGACGGCCTTCCCACCCCGGACCGGTCTCCCGTCCCTGACCGGCATCAGGCACACGGCCCGCCTCCGTCACGGGCGCTGCCGCCGCCGCCCGCCGCGGCGGGGCGGGCCGCACCACGATCACGTCCCCCTCGGTCACCCGGCGCTGTGCGAGCAGCGCCGCCCGGTCGGTCCTCATCACGCCGCCTCACCTCCCGCTCCAGTCTATGAGCCCGCGGCCGGGCCTTGCCGGGACGAGTGGGCGAGTGCGGCAGCGCAAGAGGCCGGAACCCGCCGAAAGCACGGGCGATCGGGCCGCCACCGCCCGAGAAGTTTGATTTTGACTTTCTTTGACCTTTGAGTTCCGGAGTGGGCGGGTCCATACTCAAGGTAGGAACCGGTCTCCGGCTTCCGCAGACTACACCGCAGGGAGGGGAAAGGCCATGATGTCCTACCCGGTTCGTCCGTGGAACCCGTTTGACCTGATCGAGCGGATGATGGCTCAGTGGGACCAGTACTTCTTCGGCAGCCCCTGGCCTGCACTGCCTTCGCTTCCGCAGCTGAAGGTGCAGCAGGACGACCAGGAGGTCTCCATCCGGGTCGAGGTGCCCGGGGTGAGCCCGGAGGACCTGAGCGTCACCGTGGACGGCAACCTCCTCACCATCCGGGCCGTTCACCGCGGCCAGGGCGAGGATGACGTCGCCACCTACGAGCGCGCCTTCACGCTCCCGTCCAGCGTCGACCCGGAGAAGGTCACGGCCCACTACCGCCATGGCGTCCTGGAGGTCCGGCTGCCCCGCGCCGAGGGGCGCCGCAGCCGCCAGATCCCCATCGACCTGGGATAGCGAGCCACCATCAGGCATGCGGGCCCGTCTCCCCATCGGGACGGGCCCTTCTCCTTGCAGGAACCTCCCCGAGGAACCAGAATAGAAGCACCGGTCCGGTCCTGGGGCCGGCCGGAGGTCATCCCGGGCCTCGGCCACAGCTGCCCCGAGGCGTTCGGCCAGCAGCTGCGGGACGCCCTGGCCTTGTGCTCGGACAGGACGGGGGGTGTGTCGGTGGAGTCCATCATCGTGTTCTACGACGGCTGGTGCCCCCTGTGCACCCGTGCCAGCCGGCGCCTCGCCCGGCTGGACTGGCTGGGGCGGCTCCGGTTCGTCTCCATCCGGGAGCCCGGCGCCGCCGAGGAGGCAGGCGTACCGCCGGAACGCCTCGCTGCCCGCCTGCACGTGCGGTCCGCGCGCACCGGCCGGTGGGCGGAGGGGATCTGGGCCGTTGCGGCGATCGCAGCGCGGCTGCCGCTCTTCTGGCCGCTCTGGCCGCTGCTGGTCGCGGCCGGGGTCAGCGGCCTGGGGCAGCCCGTCTACGACTTCATCGCCCGCAGGCGGGCCATCGTGCCCGCGGGGCAGTGCGACGAGCACGGGTGCCGGCTGCCGGGGCAGGGTTCCTGAGCAGGCTTTCCCGTGTCTATCCCCTCCTTCGGTCCCCCTCCTGTCGGATGACGCGGTCGTACACGTCCACCAGCCGGTCCACCTCTTCCTCCGTGATCACCAGCGGCGGGGTGATCATCAGCGTGTCCCGGTACGGGGCGATGCCGGTGATCACGCCCTCCCGGAGGGCGCCGGCCTCCACGGCGAAGCGGAATGGCTGGTCGCCGGCGGGGAACCGCTCGCGGGTCTCCCGGTCGCGCACCAGCTCTGCGGCCACCATCAGCCCGCGGCCCCGCACCTCGGCGATGTAGGGGTTATCCCGGGCGACGAGACCCGCCCGGAGCCGCTCGCCCATGCGGGCCGCCCGCTCGGCCAGCCGCTCCTGCTCGATGATCTCGATGTTCTTCATGGCCACGGCGCAGGAGACGGGGTGGCCGGCGTAGGTGAAGCCGTGCTCAAAGGGCAGGTCGGCCTCGGCGATGGCCTCGATCACGTGGTCGCCCACGAGGACGGCGCCCAGCGGCAGGTAGCCGCTGGTCAGCCCCTTGGCCGTGCAGAGCAGGTCCGGCACGACGCCGAACTGCTCGCAGGCCCAGAGGGTGCCGGTGCGGCCGAAGCCGGTCATCACCTCGTCGAGAATCAGCAGCACGCCGTACCGGTCGCAGATCTGCCGCACGTGCCTGAGGTAGTCGTCGGGCGGGATGATGATGCCGCCCACCCCCAGGATGGGCTCGGCCAGGAAGGCCGCGACGGTCTCCGGACCCTCGGCGAGGATGCGCTCCTCCAGCAGGGCGGCGTACCTGGCGCCGGCCCCGGGGTCGTCGGCCCGGTAGGGCCCCTCGAAGGTGTCCGGCGAGGGGATGTGCACAAAGCCGGGGACCAGCGGGTCGTAGTAGGCCCGGTGCGCCGCGAACGCCGTGGCCGAGAGCGCCCCCAGGCTGTTGCCGTGGTAGCCCAGGTCCAGGCAGATGATCTTGTGGCCCTCGGCCCGCCCCCTGGCCCGCTGATAGAGCCGGGCGATCTTGACCGCCGTCTCCACCGACTCGGCGCCGCCCAGCGTGAAGAACACCTTTCCCAGGCCGGCCGGGGCAAGGGAGGCCAGCTTGGCCGCGAGCCGCACCGCCGGCTCGTTGGCGTACTGGAAGTAGGTGTGGTAGTACATCAGCCGCCCCATCTGGGCCGCCGCCACCGCGCCCAGCTCCTTGCGCCCGTAGCCGATGTTCACCAGCACCATGCCTGCCTGCGCGTCCAGGTACGCCCGGCCCTCGGTGTCGTAGATGGTCGAGCCCTCCGCGCGGGTGATGATGGTTGTCCCCTTCCGGGCGAGATCCCGGAAGCGGACCTCGTTGTGGATGAGGTGCCGCAGATCCATCTCGTGCAGGTTCAAGCGATCTCCTCCTCAGTCGCGGCCCGGGCTTCACCCAAAGGGGGACCGGGGCCCAAGCCCCGGTCCCCTGACTGCGTGCACGCCGGTGAGCGCAGTTTTGGTGACGCGGGTGGCTGCTACCGCGGGGACGTTCCGTGTCGGGAACCATTATACCCCGGCCTGTCCCGGCCCGCCAGTCGCCGTGGCCCCCGGGAGCGGCGCCCGCGCCCTGCAAGCGCTCTCGAGCCCATCTCCGGCGATGACGTTCGCAGGGATCTCGCACCGGCGGGCGATCTGGGGTAGGATGAAGACGTGCACATGGTCCAGCGAGACCGTGGCGCAGGATTTCTCGCAGACCCGGGCGGACGGAGATGAAGGTCCGGCCCCGATTGGTGACGGGGGGCGCCCATGCCCATGAACCTCTTGATCCTGCTCGTAGAACGCGTCGGCGTGCTCATCGCACTGGCCTTCCTGTTCACCCGCAGCGCCGCCTTCCGCCGGATGGTGGAGGGGCGCATGCAGCCAGCCGAGCGGCTGTGGCTGGGGCTTGCCTTCGGTCTCTCCGGCGTGCTCGGCACCTACACCGGCGTGGTGATCGGCCCTGAGGGTGCCGCCCCCGCGACGCTGGTGGGCACGCCGCTCCTGCCGGAGGAGGCGATCGCCAACTCCCGCGCGGTCTCGGTGATCCTGGCCGGCTTCCTCGGCGGACCCGTGACGGGGCTCATCGCCGGCGCCCTGGCCGGCGGCCACCGCCTGCTGCTGGGAGGCTTCACCGGCCTCGCCTGCGGCCTCGCCACCGCCTCTCAGGGGCTGGTGGCGGGCTTCCTGCGGCGCATGCCGGGCCGGATGCACAGCACCCTCTCGCCCGGGAGCGCGCTGCTCGCTGCGGCTGTGCTGGAGATCATGCAGATGGTGATCATCCTGCTGGTGGCCAAGCCCTACCCGGCGGCCCTCGCCCTCGTCCGGATGATCGCCCTGCCCATGATCGTGGCCAACAGCCTCGGCGTGGCCTTCTTCGTGGTAGCAGCCCGCGTGATCCTGGACGCGGAGGCGGCCAGGGAGGCGGATGCGGCCCGCAAGGCCCTGGCCATCGCCACGCAGACCCTGCCCATCCTCGAGCAGGGCCTCTCGCCTGACAGTGCGCTGGAGGCGGCCCGCCTGATCCGGTCGGTGACGGGGATGGCGGCGGTCGCCCTGACGGATACGGAGCGGATCCTGGCCCACGTGGGCATCGGCGACGACCACCACCGGCCCGGGGCGCGGCTCTTCACGGCGGTCACCCGGAGGGCGATCGCGGAGGACCGCACCCAGGTGGCCGCGGATGCGGCGGCCATCGAATGCGACCACCCGCACTGCCCGCTGCAGGCCGCCGTGGTCGTGCCGCTGCACGAGGGCGGCCAGGTGGTCGGCGCCCTGAAGCTCTACTTCAACCCGGAGCGCTCCCGGGCGCCGCTGGAGCTGGCCGAGGGCCTCGGCTACCACTTCTCCACGCAGCTGACCCTGGCGCGGGCGCAGCGGCAGGCGGCCCTGCTGGACAAGGCGGAGATCCGGGCGCTGCAGGCGCAGATCCAACCGCACTTCCTCTTCAACGCCCTCAATACAGTGATGGCCCTCATCCGGCTCGACGCCGGGAAGGCCCGGGAGGTCCTCGGTCACCTGGCCGACTTCCTGCGGCGCAACCTGCAGTCGACGCAGGAGGAGACCGTGCCCCTGGCCCGTGAGATCGAGCACGTGCGCAACTACCTCGCCGTGGAGGAGGCGCGGTTCGGCGACCGGCTTACGGTGACCTACGCCCTGGACCCGGCTGCGCAGGCGGTGCCGCTTCCTCCGCTCACCCTGCAGCCCATCGTGGAGAACGCCCTCGTCCACGGGCTGAAAGGCGTGAAGAGGCCGTGGCAGATCGCGATCCGGGCGCAGGTCAACGGCGGGCAGGCGGAGATCAGCGTGAGCGACAACGGCCGGGGCATCGACCCCGACCGGCTGGCGACGCTCCTCGACCGCCCCGCCGCCTCCCGCGGCATTCAGAGCGGCCTGGCCCTGCGCACGCCCTACATCCTGATGGCCCCCGAGGGCTTCCGGCTGCCGGTCTCCGTTGCCTATCCGCTGGGCCTCGCCATCACCGCGGCCATCGTGATCCTCTTCGCCCTCAAGGTGCGCCCGAACTTCGGCATACTGCTTCCCCAGGGAAGCGACGATTAGATGACGCAAGCGACCACCCGGCCCGGCGGGCCCGGTGGTCGCTTTTGCGCGTTCCCGACGGGGAACGACCCCCGTGACGGCGGCGTCGCGCCGGGGCAACCGGCAGGGGCCGGACGCAACCCGCACGAGGGAGTCTTGTGCCGGCCCGGCGGTTGTCCGTACACTGGCGGCAGGAGGTGGACACGCATGCTTACCTGCAGTTGCTGCAACCAGGCCTACCCCGAGACCGAACCCCGCTGGCGCTGCCGGTGCGGCGCCTACCTGCTGCTGCAGTCGGACCGGATGTTCACCCGCGATGCGCTCTCCGGCCGCCCCCTCACCCTCTGGCGGTACCGGGAAGCGCTGGGCATCGAACGGGACGACAGCATCGTCTCACTGGGCGAGGGCTTCACCCCGCTCGTCGCGGACGCGCTCTTCGGCCAGCCCGTCCTCCTCAAGCTGGACCAGCTCAACCCCACCGGATCGTTCAAGGACCGCGGCTCCACCGTGATGATCAGCAAGCTGAAGGAGTGGGGCGTGCCGGAGATCGTGGAGGACTCTTCGGGCAACGCCGGCGCCTCGGTGGCGGCCTACGCTCGCCGGGCCGGCATCGCGGCCCGCATCTTCGTGCCTGCGTCCACCTCCGCTGGCAAGACAGCGCAGATCCGCATGCACGGGGCGGATCTCGTCCGGGTCGACGGCTCCCGGGAGGAGACGACCCGGGCGGCCCTGGCCGCGGCCAGCCAGACCTTCTACGCCAGCCACAACTGGAGCCCGTACTTCGTCGCCGGCCTGAAGACCCTGGCCTATGAGATCTGCGAGCAGCAGGACTGGCAGGCGCCCGACTGGGTGGTCGCACCCGTCGGGGGCGGCAGCCTTGTGCTGGGGCTCTACCTGGGCTTCGCCGACCTCGTGCGGGCAGGGATCATCGCCCGGATGCCCCGGATCGCCGCGGTGCAGGCGGCGGTCTGCGCACCGGTCTACGAGGCCTGGCGGCAGCGGCTGCACGAGGTCCCTGAGGTGGACAAGCGGGAGACCGCCGCCGAGGGCATCGCCATCGCCCGTCCGGTGAAGGGCGAGAGCATCCTCAAGGCCCTCTGCGAAAGCGGCGGCGTCGCCCTGACCGTCTCCGAGGAGGAGATCTGGGCGACGGCCCACCTGCTCGCCGAGAAGGGGATCTACGTCGAGCCCACCTCCGCCGCAGCCCCCGCCGCCGTCAGACAGCTGGTGGAGCAGGGGCTGGTCGGCACCGGATCCCGCGTGGTGGTGGAGCTGACCGGGATGGGTCTCAAGGCCACGGACAAGTTCCTGGCACACCTCGGCGGGTAGCGGAGGCAGGACATCCTGAACCGGTGCGCAGGGCTGCCAACAGCCTCCGGCGAAAATAGTCTCGTCTTCGATGAAGAACACGAGTGAGAAGGGGAATGCCGATGAGCCAACCCATCCCCGCCCACGCCGAGCGTGTGATGCGCAGCCTGGCCGACGGCCTTGGCCGGATTCTCGGCGAGAGGCTGGTGGGCGTCTACCTGGGCGGGTCGCTCTCGCTGGGCGACTACTGCGAGGCCACGAGCGACCTGGACTTCCTGGTGGTCACCCGGGGGCGCCTCGCCCGGGAAGACCTGGCGGCCCTGGAGGCCTTTCACCGCGAACTGCTGGCCGCCGACCCCGCGGCCCGCCGGCTGGAGGGCGACTACGCCCCGCAGGAGTGCATCGTCCCGGAGGGCACGACCATCCCGGTTCCCGGCTGCAAGCGCGGGGTGTTCCGCCCCGAAGTCGGTGAGATCATGCTGTCGGCTGACAACGTCTGCAACCTGCGGGAGAACGGCATCGCCTTCGCCGGGCCGCCCCCGGCCGAGGTGCTGCCGCCGGTCAGCCCGGATCAGGTGCGGGCGGCCGTGCGGGAGATGCTGGCGGAGGGCCCGGGGAACGCCGACCGGCCGGAAGAGCAGGTCGACGACCTGCTGAACCTCTTCCGCTCCCTCTGCGCGCTGGAGACGGGCAGGCCGACCACCAAGTCGCAGGGCGCCGACTGGGTGCGGCGCCGGGTGGAGCCCCGGTGGCTGCCGGTCATCGACGCGGCGCTGGAGGCCCGGCGCCTGGGAACGGCCGCGGGCTGGACCGAGGATCTCCGGGAGTCCGCCGCCGCCCTGGACCGGCTGCTGCGCCAGCGCTACTGCCCCGCCCTCTGATGGGCGAGGCGGCCGCCGAGCCGCTCCTGCAGGACCTCCTCCGGCGTCAGCGCCGGCTGGGCGGTGAAGTGCACCACGCGCCACCGGGCGCCGCTGGCAGCGATCGCCTCGGCAACCCCCGGCAGGGCGTCCAGGCTGCGCTGTACGGCCTCGGCCCGGTCGCGTCCCGGGAGTGCGGGGCTGAGCCGCATCAGGTTGTAGAGCTCGCCCCCGGGCTCCGTCTCCGGCCGCGGGGATGGGATCTCCTGCACCTCGTAGTGGACGGGCTTGAACCCCGCGTCCCGCAGGGTGCCCTCGATCGAGCGCTGGTTGGGCAGCCGCTCCACCGGCGGCACGCCCCGGGGGAGCAGGCCCTGCCGGTGCAGCTCGCGCAGCAGGACGTACTGCGGGGTCACCTGGTCGCGTAAGGCGTTGAACCAGGTACCCGAGAGCGAAAAGCAGAGCAGTCCGGCGGGCCCGATCCGGCTCCGCCAGGCCCGCAGAACGCCCTCGGGGTCACGGAAGGACAGCAGGGCCAGGTTGCAGAGCACCCGGTCGACCTTGCCGGACAGCAGCGAGGCCGCCGCCACAGCGTCTGCGTTGTGGTACGCCGCCGCCCGGCCCCCCAGGCGGGCGCGGGCCGCGGCCAGCAGCGCGGGGCTCGCCTCCACGGCGATCAGTTCGAGCCCTTCCGGCACAAGATCCAGCGCGGCCAGGCTGGTCAGGCCCGTGCCGGCGCCCAGGTCCACCACCGTCATCCCCGGCCGCAGGTCCGCCAGCTCGCAGAGGCGCCGGGCGGACTCCCGATACAGGGCCATCTGTGCGCTGACCCCGTGCACGTACTCACCCCAGTCGGCCATGCTCATCCCCCCTCCGCGATCAGATCCCGCAGCTCCCGGTAGAGCCGCAGCTTCTCCTCCAGCTTTTCCCGGCTCCGCCCGCTGGGCGAGGCCGCGACGAAGTCCAGCACCCCGGGCACCACGGACCCGGCCTGCAGGCCGTACGCGACACGGGCGCGGCCGGACAGGGCCGCGTAGATGCCCTTGCCGTTGTAGCAGGCCACCCGCGGCCGGTACCGCGCCAGCTTGGCCAGCAGCTCCTCCCGCCCCGCCCTCAGCTCGGCAGCCGTGAGGTCGCCGCTGGACCGGGTCGACCGGCCCACCAGGTCGGTGAGCCCGTATCCGAGGTCGAGCAGCGCCGCGTCCTCGTGCGGCGCGTAGAGCCGGTCGGTCAGACCGGCCTGCCAGAGCAGCCAGTAGAACCGGTTTCCGGGATAGGCGTAGTAGTGCCCCTCCCGGGCCGACGTCTCGCCGGGGTTGAAGCCGACGAAGACGACCCGCAGCCCCGAGGCCAGGTAGTCGGGCAGGGCTCGGGTCATGCCGGCGGCAACTCCAGGGCGTCGTACTGTGCGGTGAGCCACTCCACGTGCTCCCGCATCGCCTCGTCCTGCATCAGCAGCTCCCAGGCCCGCCGGGCGGCGTCCACGAAGGCGGGATCCAGCTGGTCGATCCGGTACCGCTCGGGCAGCGGGCAGATACCGTGCGCCAGGAACGAGTATCGCATCTCCAGCGTGCCATCCGCGCGCAGGTAGGGCCAGAGCGGGTAGGTGCGGCACTCGAAGGGCCGCCGGGACCGGTCGCAGAGCCGGGTGCACTGCAGGAAAGGAACCGAGTCGAAGCGGCGCTCCCAGGCGGGGGCGAACTCGTACTCGTCGGTGCGGTGGAACTGCCAGCGCGTGAAGTCCTCGGTGCCGTCGAACAGCGGCAGCTCGCCGGGGATGAGGTAGACGCCCTCGTTGGGCGCGAAGTCCGTGCAGCAGCGGTGCCCGCAGAGCGTGCCGCAGTCGAAGGGCAGCGGCGTCACGTCCGCCAGCAGCTGGCGGGCGGCCTCGATGAGGCTCAGGTCGACCATGCGCAATCCCCCCATCTCCTGCACTGTACCACATTTGGGCGCATTCCGCTGTTCCAGATATGGTACGATGGACATGCAGACTTGCTGAGGAGGATCTCGATATGGCCAACCTCGGATTCATCGGATTGGGTCGCATGGGCAGGCACATGGCACGCAACCTGATCAAGGCCGGGCACACGGTCACCCTCTTCAACCGCAGCCAGGCGGTGGTGGACGAGCTGGTGGCCGAGGGCGGGAAGCGGGCGTCCAGCCCCGCGGAGGTGGCCCGGAACGCGCGCGTGCTCTTCACGTGCCTCACCACGCCCGACGTGGTGGAATCCATCCTGCGGCAGGCGCTCGAGGGGGCGCAGCCCGGCGACATCTTCGTCGACCACTCCACCATCGGCTACGCCGACGCCCAGCGCATCGCCGCGATGTGCGCTGAGAAGGGCGTGCAGTTCATCGACGCCCCGGTCTCCGGCGGCCCGTGGGGCGCCGAGGCGGGCACCCTGACCATCATGTGCGGCGGCGACAAGGCTGCCTACGAGGCCGTGCTGCCCTACCTGCAGATCGAGGGCAAGAAGCTCTACCACCTGGGCCCGGTGGGCGCCGGCACGGTGGCCAAGCTCTGCAACAACCTCCTGGTGGGCATCCACGCGGCTGCCCTGGCCGAGGCCTTCGTCCTGGGCACCAAGGCCGGCGTCGACCCCAAGGTGCTCTACGAGATCATCTCAGGCGCCACCGGCAACTCGGCCCAGATCGAGCGCAACATCCCCAAGTTCATCTTCCCCGGCAACTTCGAGGCCGCCTTCTCCGTCGACCACCTGCACAAGGACGTGGCGCTGGCGGTCAGCCTGGGTAAGGACCAGAACGTCCGCATGCTCCTCGGCGCCCTGACGCAGCAGCTGCTGGAGGAGGCCCGGGCCGCCGGCTACGGCCAGCTGGACGAGGCCGCCCTCATCCGGCCGCTGGAGGAGCTCACGGGGGTCAAGGTACGGGCATAAGATGTCAGGAAGCCACCGGGCCGGCTGCGGCCCGGTGGCTTTGCGCACTCCTCAGTGAATGGGGTCGGACCTCGCCGCGGCCCACGCATCCCATCCGTCCAGCACGCCGATGTCCGCCCCGGCGGTGAGCACCGCCGCCAGCGGGCCCAGCCACGCCGCCCAGGGGTGGCGCCCCGCCCAGGCTGCGGAGACGTGGGGCTCCAGCCGGAACCCCGGCGAGCGGACGCCGGCGTCCAGCAGCCGGCGGAGGGCGCCGAGGGCGGGGATGCGCTCCGGCGGGTCGCCGTAGACGACCTGGTAGAACCGGCACTCGGCCGCGTCTGCGCTCGGCCGCTGCAGCGCCGGGTGCGCCAGTGCGAAGCGGAGCATCTCCCGCGCCGCGCCCGTCCGGCCCGCCAGGAAGAGCGCCCCGGCCAGGTTCGCCATGATGGCGGCGTTGCCCGGATAAGCCGAGAGCGCCACCCGGTAGAGGTCTGCGGCATCGCTGTACGCCTCCTTCACGTCCGTGAGGAAGATGGCGTACTTGAACAGGGCGTTCCGGTGGAGAGGCGCCACCTCGAGGGCCCGCTGGTAAAGGGCCTCCGCACGGTCGTACTCCTGCCGCACCTCGGCGAGGAAGGTGGCGTAGTTCGTCAGGTTGTTGACGTGCAGGGGGTCCGCCTCCAGCGCCCGGCGGTAGTAACGCTCTGCCGCGTCCCAGTCGCCCCGCGACTGCTCCAGGAAGTCGGCGTAGTCGCCCAGGAGCGTGGGGTGATTGGGCGCGAGGGCAAGGGCGGCCAGGTACTGCTCCTCCGCCGCATCGTAGTCGTGGAGAGCGGTCTCGAGGAACACCGCGTACTGGCCCCGGATGTCGGCGTCGTCCGGGTCGGCGGCCAGGGCGCGGCGGTAGTAGGCATCCGCCAGGTCGCAGCGGCCCAGGAAGCGCTCGAGGAAGCGCGCGTACTGGCTGAGCTGCCGTGCGCGGGACCGCCGCACGCGCTCACCCCCCTCCGCCGGTCTCGGGCCCGGTTCTTGCGTCTCCCTGTGCCTAGATTTCCGGCGGATCGATCCCCTGCATGCGCATCAGCATGAAGATCTGGCCGCGGTGGTGGATCTCGTGCTCCATCACGTGGTAGACCACCCAGTTCATCGTGGCCCATGGCTGGCCCGGGTAGGGCATGGGCAGCTTCCGGTTCAGCTCCCGGACCGGGGTCTCCTTCAGCCACTCCACGGTGACACGGTGGACCTCGGCCCAGTACTCCAGCAGGCTGTCGAGGTCCGCGAACCGTCCGGGCCGCCAGCGCTCCTCCCAGGGAGCCCGCCTGAGGGCGTTGCGGTAGATCCAGATCCACTCCGCCGCCAGCATGTGGTCCGCCAGCTCCAGGGCGCTGGAGTGCCACCCCGGGGGCTTCCAGGCCAGCTGCTCGGGGCTCATGGACCGCAGGGCCGCGACGGTGAAGGGTCTCAGGTCGGTCTCCCAGTGGCTGTACACATCAAAGGCCAGCACGGTTCGCGCCTCCCCCCTGTAACGTTACTGAAAGGTTTTACACATTCCCACCTGACCTTCCTGCATGGGCCGGAATCCGGCCACGGTGCGGAGCCCGCGGCGCGCACGCGGGCTTCACTTCGCGCTCCCCATGGCCGTCACGGCCTCCCAGGCGGCGGCGGCGATGCGCTCGATCGCCACGTCAGCCGCGTACTCCCCGCCGTCGCCGAAGGTCATCACCACGAGCACGTAAGGCCGCTCCCCCCAGACGATCGCACCGTCGTGGTCGTAGCCGGCGTATGTGCCGAACTTGTGAGTGACCAGCTCCGGGCGGGGGGTTCCCGCCTGGATGCGCCCGGTGTAGGTCACGCGGCGCAGCGGGCGCAGCAGCTCCTCGGCCAGCTCAGGCCGATCCCGGCTCAGCTGCCAGAGCCGCAGCCACCAGGCCGCCTCATCCGCGGCGGTGACGGGCGTCGACCCCTCCTCCGTGCGGGTGACCGGCCCGCCCATCTCGGTGGTGCACGCGAGCAGCCCGTCCCAGGTCAGGGTGCGCGCCAGCATCTTCACGGCCACGTTGTTGGAGGAGATGATGGAGCGATCCACCAGGTTGCGCACGGTCCACTGGGTGCCGAAGGCCGCATCCGCGAAGCCGCCCGCCCCGACGGGCTCCCAGTCGGCCTCGGTGTAGGTGATCGGCGTCTCCCAGGTCAGCTCGCCCCGGTCGATGGCCTCCAGCGTGCAGAGGGCCACCGGCAGCTTGAAGGTGGAGGCCGGCAGGTACGGGTCGCGGGCGCGGAACTCGTACCGGCTGCCGCTGGTGAGGTCCACCGCCACGACGCTGATCCGCCCGGGGTACTCCCTGGCGACGCCGTGGACCACCTCGTGCAGCCCCCGCCAGTGGTCCGGCAGATCGGCGGGCGGGTCGGGCAGCAGCGGCTCCACCCTCTCCACCGGCATCGGCTGGTAGTCGGGAAGGGGATGGGCTGCTGCGTCGGCCTTCCCGGCTGTCGGTTCGGAGGCGTCCGCCGGTCCCGATTCGCCCGGCGAACCCGACGCGACCGCCGTCCCGGGCTCAGCCGCAGCCCCCGGCGCGCTCACCGGCGACTGCCCGCCGGCCTGCTCCGAACCGCCGCTCAGCCCCGGTGCGCCCGCCGGCCCCTCCGCCCCCGGAGCGCCGCCGGCCAGGGCACCCGCCTCCGCCGCCGCAAGCTCCGACGCCGCCCCGACCGGCTCGGACCGGTGCGGGGCGAACGCACCCGCCAGCCCCAGGAGCACGAGCGTCGCCAATCCCACCGCAAGCCGCGCCGACTCTCCCCGCTGCACCGCACGTCCACCTCTGCCTGCGTTCTCGCCAATAAGACGCCGGCACATCGGACTGAGTTGCGGGTCTTTACAGATGATTCTGTCGTCTCAGGGCGCAAAGAAAGGACGGCCCGCAGGCCGTCCTCACTTGTTCGTCGGCAGTTTAGCCGGGCTTGACCCAGCTGTCGGTGTTCTTCATCTCGGCGCCGGGATGGAGCCGGTTGAACTTGGCGGTAAGGCTCTCGATGTCGTCGGGGTTGTCCTCGTCCGGGATAATCGACTCAACCGGGCACACCGCGATGCACTGGGACTCCCCGTAGAAGCCGTAGCACTCGGTGCACTTGTTAGGATCGATCACGTAGATGGTGTCGCCCGGGCTGATGGCCTCGTTGGGGCACTCCGGCTCGCAGGCGCCGCACGAGATGCAAGTATCAATGATCTTGACGGCCACGGACTCTTCTCCTCCTTTGAGGCGCACGCCTTCATCACTGTCGGTGTGCCGCCTGATTGGTCACTTTGGCCCATTGCGGAAGGCCGTTATGGTATTCCCGAACACCACTACTAGAATACCGTTCGAGCACATACCAGTCAAGGGATCCACGGCCTGTTTTCTGGATGAGATTGGATATCAATGAGATTCGTTCTCATCTTGTCCAGGCCGGTGCGGTCGGCGACGGCAGGGATCCCGGGGTGCCCCCGGCGGCGGCAACTACGCCCGCATCCCCGCCTCCAGCGCCTTGCGGTTGACCTCCTCGGTGCCGCGCGGCACGCTCTCGAGCACGGCATCCACCAGCGCCTCGTCGCTGACCAGGCGGCAGATCCGGTTGAGCGCCCCCAGCGCCACGATGTTGGCCGTGATCGGGCGGCCCGTCGCCTCCCGGGCCAGGCGGGTGATCTCCACCCGGTGCACCTGGCCGTCCACCGCCGGCACCGTGTGCACGTACAGCGGGTCGGCGATCAGCGTGCCGCCCGGCCGCAGCTTGGTGTGGAACTTCTCCGCCGCCTCCTGGGTCATGGCCAGGACGACGTCGGCCTGCGTCACCTTGGGGAAGTCGATGGGCTCCACGTCCAGGATCACCTCGGCGCGGCTGGCGCCGCCCCTGGCCTCCGGCCCGTAGGACTGGGTCTGGGTGACCTCGTACCCGTCGCGGATGCCCGCCTTCGCCAGGATGATGCCCGCCAGGATCATCCCCTGGCCGCCGGAACCCGTCAGCATGATCTGCTTCACCGCCCACCACCTGCCTTCGCAATCACGGCGTCGTATGCCTTGGTGTACTCGGGGCGCGGCCGGTGCCACAGCTCGCCGATGACGATCTTGCCGGCCAGCTCCTCCGCGGTCATCGCAGCGGCCTTGCTGACCGGCACCGACCGCTCCTGCATCAGCTTCATCATGCGGAAGGCGTCGCCCAACTTGTTCTTGCGGCCGAAGTAGGTGGGGCACTGCACCACGGCCTCGATGAAGGAGAAGCCGTCGTTCTGCAGGCCCTTGGCGATCAGCTTCTCCAGCAGCCGGGCGTGGTAGGTGGTCGCCCGGGCGACGTAGCTGGCGCCGGCGGCTTTCGTCAGCTCGCAGAGGTCGAACGGCGTGTCGATGTTGCCGTAGGGGGCTGTCGTGGCGTAGGCGTCGGTCGGCGTGAGCGGCGAGTACTGACCGCTGGTCATGCCGTAGATCGTGTTGTTGAAGCAGACACACGTGATGCCGATGTTGCGGCGGGCGGCGTGGATGAGGTGGTTGCCGCCGATGGCCGCGGCGTCGCCGTCGCCGGTGATGACGACGACGTTCAGGTCCGGGTTGGCGACCTTGATGCCCGTGGCGAAGGCCAGCGCCCGACCGTGGGTGGTGTGCAGCGTATCGAAGTCAAGGTAGCCGGAGGCCCGGGACGAGCAGCCGATGCCGCTGACGATCACGGTGTTGTCCTGGGAGAGCCCCGTGCTGTGAATCGCCCGGATCAGGGCCTGGAGCGCGATGCCGTGCCCGCAGCCGGGACACCAGATGTGCGGCAGCTTGGCCAGGCGCAGGTAGCGCTTGACGGGCACCTTCTCTGCTGCTGCCACCTCAGAACACCTCCTCGATCGCGGCGAGGATCTCGCCCGGGGTGAGCGGCTCGCCGGAGACCTTGTTCACGCGCACGACCTTCGTGCCGGCGCCGGCCACCCGCTCCACCTCGCGGGCCATCTGCCCGAGGTTGAGTTCGGGCACCACCACGGCCCGCCTGCCCTGTAGCGCGGCCCGCACCCGCTCGTCGTGAAACGGCCAGAGGGTGATCGGCCGGTAGAGGCCCACCTTCAGGCCCTTCGCGCGCGCCTCGCGCACCGCCCGGCGCGCCGCCCGCGCCGTGCCGCCGTAGGCGAAGACCGCGACGTCGGCGTCTGCGAGGTCCCGCTCCTCGGCCTCGTAGATCTCGTCGATGTGATCGGTGACCTTGGTGGTGAGGCGGCGCACGGCCTGCTCCACCACCTTCGGGTTGCTCGTGGGGGAGCCGTCCTCGCCGTGGATAAGGCCCGTCACGTGGAAGCGGTAGCCCGTGCCGAAGTCGGGCACCACCGGCACGCCGTCGGGGCCGGGCCGGTAGGCCTTGTGCTCGCCGGGGGGCAGGGTGGGCCGCGCCCGGTCCACCACGGTCAGCTCGGACGGGTCGGGGAGCTCCACGGACTCCCGCAGGTGACCGATGATCTCGTCGGCCAGCAGGATGACCGGCATGCGGAAGCGCTCGGCCAGGTTGAAGGCCCGCACCGCCAGGCGGTAGGCCTCGCCCACCGAGGCCGGGCAGAGGGCGATGGCGGCGTAGTCGCCGTGGGAACCGTAGCGCGCCTGCATCACGTCGCCCTGGCTCGGCGAGGTGGGCAGGCCGGTGCTCGGCCCCTGGCGCTGCACGTTGACGACGACGCAGGGCACCTCGGCGGTGAGGGCGTAGCCCAGGTTCTCCTGCTTCAGCGAGAAGCCGGGGCCGGAGGTGGCGGTCATGGCCTTGCGGCCCGCCAGCGAGGCGCCCACCACCGCGGCCATGGAGGCGATCTCGTCCTCCATCTGCACGAACCGGCCGCCGTCCCGGGGCAGCTTCTCGCTGGCCAGCTCTGCGATCTCCGTCGACGGCGTGATCGGGTAGCCGGCGTAGAAGCGCATCCCGGCGGCGATCGCGCCCTCGACGATGGCCTCGTTGCCCTGCATCAGGACCTTCCTGCGGGCGGGTAGGGCCAGGCTAGGCATGCGCGCCCACCTCCTCCAGCTCGGAAACCTCGATGGCGAAATCGGGGCAGTAAATCTCGCAGTTGCCGCACCCAGTACACTGGTCTGCCGCCTCCACGACCACCTTCAGGCGGTCGCCCAGCCGCAGCACCTGCTTGGGGCAGATCTGGACGCAGATCTCGCAGCCCTTGCAGTAAGCGGGGTTCACCGCGATCGTGAAACGTCTCGGCGCTCTGGCCATCGGTTCCCCTCCAATCGGTGTTCTGGTCCTATCGTAATAAATCTCGTTCTGAATGTGGTGCCTATAAAGTAATTGAGCAGTAGGGTCGGACGATGGCACCTTTGGCTCACACCCCGAAAAAGCCGCGCCCGGCAGGGGAGCCCGCCGGGCAGGGAGTATATCGGCTCCAGGATCCACACTGACGCGTGAAAGGAGGCCGGGAAGATGCCGTACGTGAACATCAAGATCACCCGGGAGGGGGCGACGGCCGAGCAGAAGCAGGAGCTGATCCGGGGCGTAACCCGCCTGCTGCAGGACGTGCTCGGCAAGAACCCGCAGACGACCTTCGTGATCATCGAGGAGGTCGACACCGACAACTGGGGCATCGCCGGGGAGACGGTCACCGAGCGGCGCAGACAGGGGAAGTGACAGCCCGCCCAGGAGCCCCTCTCGCCGCATTGGCTCTCTTCGCCTCTACTGTTGATGCCCCCGGGCGTCCTCCCCAGCCGACTTGCAACGGTTGAGCTGACCAGCGCCGGCGGGCGTCATCCAACCTTCCGCAAACCCTTTGGCCTCCATGCCGCGGAAAACCGTCGCTGGTCCGCCCGCACAATCCCGCCCGCGCTTGGGCACACTGTTGCAGGAGAACACCGTGTGGAGGTCAGCGCCATGCAGCACGAAGACCTGAAGGCCGCCTGCAACTACATCTCGTCGGAACTGAGCCGCATCGAGACCGTGGCCGGCACCCTCGCGATGATCGAGCGGGAGCACTACAACACCCTGAACCGGTTTGACCACCGCGAGCTGCTGGACGTGGCCGTGGAGGAGCAGAGCGCCGCCCGCCAGCTGGGCATGGTCAAACAGGTCTGCGGCGAGCTGGTCCAGAAGATGGCCGAGATCCAGAAGGCCATCGAGCAGCAGCCGCAGGGAGGGGCGGGGCATGCTGAGGCTCATTGAGAACTGGATCCGCTCGGCCGTCAACGAGACGGTGGACAAGGCGATCACCCGGATGGTGCGCGACCAGTACCCCGAGTCGCTCGCCGAGATGGTCGCCGCCACCCGCAAGGTCGGCGGGGTCAACGTCCTGGAGATCGCGATGCGGGCTGCCCAGGGTGCGCCCGTGGCGCGCCCGCTGGGCAGCCCCCTCCACTTCTCCCCCTGGGAGAAGCTGCTGTTCAACCCCGTCCACCTCTGCCGTTTCCCGACGCCCGAGAACGTGCCGATCGCCACGGCGGTCACCATCGGGCGGCGGGCCCGCAGGCCGCTCACGGTGGCGATTCCCGTCATGATCGCCGGCATGTCGTTCGGCGGCGCCCTCTCCAAGCGGGCCAAGATCGCCCTGGCGAGGGCGGCCACGGCCGTGGGCACCGCGACCAACACCGGCGAGGCGGGCCTCCTGGAGGAGGAGCGGGCCGCCGCCCGGCTGCTGATCGGCCAGTTCAACCGGGGCGGCTGGCTCAATGACCCCGAGAAGTACCGGCGGCTGGACGCCATCGAGATCCAGCTGGGGCAGGGCGCCCAGGGCTCCACCGCCCAGCGGACCCGGGCCAGGAACATCGGCCCGGACTACCGGGAGGCCTTCGGCCTGGCCGAGGGGCAGGACGCCGTCATCCACTCCCGGCTGCCCGGCGTGGACTCGCCGGAGGCCTTCGTCCAGCTGGTGCGAAGGCTGCGGGCCGAGACGGGCGTGCCCGTGGGGGTGAAACTGGCCGCGACCCACCACCTGGAGCGGGAGCTGGCGGTGGCGCTGGAGGCCGGGGTCGACTTCGTCACCGTGGACGGGGCCGAGGGCGGTACCCACGGCGGGGCGCCCACGCTGCAGGACGACGTCGGGCTGCCGACGCTCTACGCCGTCGCCCGGGCGCGCGACTACCTGGCGCGCCAGATGGCCACCGGCGACGTGAGCCTCATCGCCGCCGGCGGCCTGATCACCCCCGGGCAGATGCTGAAGGCGATGGCGCTGGGGGCCGACGCCGTCTACATCGGGACCGCCGCGGTGATGGCCATGATCGGCGACCAGGCCGTGGAAGCCGTGCCCTTCGAGCCGCCCACGAGCCTGGTGGTCTACACGGGCAAGATGACGGACAAGTTGGACGTGGACCGCGCCGCACGCAACCTGCAGCGGTTCCTGAACGCCTGCGTCACCGAGATGGAGCAGGTGGCCGTGACCCTAGGGCGCACCGCGCTCTCGGACATCAGCCGGTCGGACCTCTGCGCCCTCGACCCCGTCGTGGCCCGTGCCACCGGGGTGCAACTGGGGCTCGTGGCGCCGGAGGAGCAGCACCGGCTCTTCCCGGAGCTCTTCGCCGACCTGCCGCGGCCGCACCTCCCGCCGCTGCACGGGCCGCCCGCGGAGGGACCCGTCCCTCTCCAGCCGGTGCACTGAGGCGGATGCGTCACCGCCAGCTGCGCGCTGCCCAGATGCCGCCGATGGCCGCCGGGAACGCCGCCGCAAAGGCCACGAGGTAGAGCGGCCAGCTCGTCCCGCGGACCGCCTCGGCCAGGAACCCGTGCGCCGCCAGCGCGGCCACCATCGCCACGGAGCCGGCTGCGAAGAGGCGGAACGCCCACGGGCTGGCCGCCCCCCGCACCACGGTCAGGGCGCCCAGGAGGCCGCTGGAGGAGAGCAGGAGCAGCTTCAGGTGCAGGAAACCGATGACCAGGCTGCGGTTCAGCCCCATGGCAGAGAAGGCGGGCAGCAGCGGCAGGAACTCCAGCAGCGCCTTGGCGGCGAGGCTGAGGCCGGCCAGGTACCACCAGGGGCGTGCGGCCTCCGGGAGCCACCGCCGCCGGGCCAGCGCCAGGAACCAGAACTGCACTGCGCCGAAGAGCGCTCCCGCCAGCACGCTCAGCCAGGCCAGGGGGCCCTCCAGCCCCCGGGGGATCAGCATGCGCAGCGCGGCGGGCGCCATCAGCAGCAGGGCCGCCAGCGCGATCCGACGGACGGCCGGCCGCTCCTCGGACGCCCCGGCGGACATGGCCAGGACCACGCCCATCAGGCCGACCTCCACCCAGCCGTCGCCGTAGAGCTCGAGGAACAGGTAGACGCCGGCCTGGTAGAGCAGGGGGAAGGCGGAGTCGAGAATGGCCTCGGAGATGATCACCAGCGTCGTCCCCGATATGGAGAGCAGCAGCATGAGAACGGCCGCCCCGATGAGCCAGAGGGCCGGGGGCCAGGTGCGCAGCGGCATCTGCCGGACCTCCCGCCAGAAAGCCACGGCGAACAGCACCCAGAGCACCTCGTTGAGCGCGGAGAAGGCGATGGAAGGGCCGCCGTAGCCCCACCAGGCGAACGTCACCAGGGCGCCGCCCACCGCCCAGGGCGCCAGGCGCTCCAGCCAGGCCAGCGGGCGGGAGTCCGCGACGGGCCGGCCGGTGAAGCCGGGGAGCAGGTGCAGGATCAGCCCCATCAGCCCGAGTCCTGCCCAGCCGAAGTAGGCGGTGTGGCTGTGAGCGTGGATCAGGTTTCCCCAGTAGAACCGGCCTGGCGTGTAGAGCCACACGAAAGCCGAGCGCAGCAGCACCCCCAACGGCAGGACCACGGCGAGCCAGCGGGTGGAGGCGCGCATCAGGGTATCGGCCGTTCGCAGTGCCATCAACCTCCGTGACGGAATCATATCACCTCTGAATCATATCATACCCAGACGGCTGCCGCACGACCGGTGACCCCTGTCACACCGGGTGCGCGCACGCAGGAAGGCCCCCACCCGCCCGGGGTGGGGGCCCTGTCGTCACTTGGAAAGCAGCCGGTTCCGCCTGGGCTCGGCGAGGAGCCCCCACGCCCGCAGGGACTCGACGATGCCGTGGACCTGGATCAGCGGCATCACCATCGCGCTGGCGAAGAAGGCGGTCCTGTAGGGCGACGGATCCGAGTACAAGGCGGTGACCAGGTAGTCGAGACCCAGGTGGCCGATCAGCGTCAGGGCCGCGACGCCCAGGTAGGAAAGGAGAAAGAGCGCCGCGCCCAGCCGGCGCATGCCCGAGAGCAGGGCCAGCAGGGCGGACATGGGAACCACCAGCGCCATGAGGGCCAGCGCTCCCTCGTAAAGGGCGCCGGGCCGGCCCGACAGGCCGACGGTGCTCATCACGTGCACCGCGGCGGCGGCCACGTGGAGCAGCAGCGCCGGCAGCAGGTCGCGCACCGTCTTCCAGCCCATCCCGCAGCCACCTCCCGGCCCGCCGGCCACCTCTTCTCCGCGTCAGTATACCAGCGGCCGTGCGCCCGTCCCATCGGTACGGCTGCGGATTCGATCCGGGACGCATTCGAGCACGGACCCTAAGCCATATAAAGTAGCGGCCGCCCCGCTGCGGGGCGACCGCTCCAATCCAATGTCATCACGCGAACAGCTGCTCCAGCTTGGGTCCGAGATTCTGCAGCCCCTTGTCGCCCGCCGCCCGGAAGAAGAGGTTCCCCTGGGCGTCGAAGAGGAAGAAGGCGGGGACGAACTGGTTCTGGAACGCCTGCGCCAGTCTGTGCTGGTGGTCGAGGAGGACGGGCTGGGTGATCCCGTACTGCGCCATGTCGCGCTCGACCTTGGCGGTGTCCAGGTCGCCCTCCTCCTTGGGCATGTGGATGGCGACCACCTTCAGCCCCTTCGGCTGGTACTCATCGCGGAACCGCGACACCTGGTCCATCACCTCGTGGCAGATGTGGCAGGAGACGGACCAGAAGTGGACGAGGACGGGGCTGCCCTTCAGCTGGGCAGGGTCGAACCCCTCGGCGTTGTACCGCCCGGTCTCCCCCTCCAGGGGGGGCATCGGGCTGCCCAGGCGCATGGGCATGCCGCAGACCTCCTCCCGATCAGGCGTTCAGCAGGGCGTCGCCGGGCTTCCAGTTGGCGGCGCAGAGGCCACCGGCCTGCAGGGCCTCCAGCACGCGCAGGACCTCGTCGACGTTGCGGCCAATGTTGTTGTCGTGGACCACCTGGTAGCGGATGATCCCGTCGGGGTCGATGATGAAGAGGCCGCGCAGGGCGATGCCCTCCTCCTCGATCAGGACCTCGTAGGCCTTCGAGACCTCCTTGGTGATGTCGGAGGCCAGCGGGTAGTTGACGGGGCCGAGGCCGCCCTGCTCCCTGGGGGTCCGGATCCAGGCCCGGTGCGAGTAGATCGAGTCGACCGAGACGCCGAGGATCTCGCAGTTGGCGTCCCTGAACTCCTGGACCCGGTCATTGAAGGCGGTGATCTCGGTGGGACACACGAAGGTGAAGTCCAGCGGGTAGAAGAAGAGGACCAGCCACTTGCCGCGGTAGTCGGAGAGGCTGACGGTCTCGCTCAGGGTCTCCAGGTTCTTGGTGGACGGCATGGTGAAGTCGGGGGCGGGCTTGCCTACCAGTCGCATCTTGATGGTACCTCCTTGGCTGATGTTTAGAATCTCTCTAAGGAGCGTTCCTCTAGTACAGACGCATTGGATGTGAATGGGTTACGGACGAAATGTTACGACATTAACTTGCCCCCACGGACCCCTGGCCGCCTGCCCGGGAGGTCCGATGAACGGGCACGGCTTCAGTATCTCCCCTGTCGATCTTTGCCATACTGGGCGCGGGCAGTTCCGCTCCACCCAGCCGCTGAAAGGAGGCATCCGCAGTGCAGGAAGGAACGAGGCTTGCGGGGCGGGCGCTGGTCATGGGCGGCGGCGGCATCCTGGGCATCGCCTGGATGCTGGGGCTCTGGGCCGCCCTGGCGGAGGCCGGCGTGGAACTGAACGATGCCGACCTGGTGGTCGGCACCTCTGCGGGGTCTGTGGTCGGGTCGCTCCTGGCGTACGGTGCGGAGCCCGGCCAGCTGGCCGGGCTCGTGCAGGCGGGCATGGGCCTGCCGCCGGCGGCCGTGGCGAAGGTGGTCACGGGCGCCGGCCTCACCGAGGAGGAGTGGGTGTCCATCTTCGCCGTACCGCTGGGCGACGCCCCCTGGCCCGCGAAGGACCTGCGCATCTCAGCGGTCGCGGAGGACACCGGCGAGGTGGTGATGTGGACCCGTGCGTCCGGCGTGCCCATCGCCCGGGCCGTCGCCGCCAGCTGCGCGGTGCCGAACCTCCTGCCCCCGGTCACGATCGACGGGCGCCGCTACATCGACGGCGGCGCCCGTTCAGGGACCCACGCGGACCAGGCCCTGGGCTGCGAGCGCGTGCTGATCATCGCCCCGATGGGCGGGCCCAGGTACGTCCTGGGGCACGAGATGCTGGCGCGGGAGCGCGCCCGGCTCGAGGCGGCCGGCATCCGCGTGATGACGGTCCTGCCCGACGCAGCCACCGAGCGCGTCTTCGCCGAGAACCTGATGGAGATTGCGCGCGCCTTCGACGCCCTGGAGGCGGGCCGGCGGCAGGGCGAGGGAGCGGCCGCGGCCGTCAGGGCGTTCTGGTCCCGGGCTGCCGGCTGAGTAGCGCCTGCAGCCGGGCCTCCGCCGCCCGTGCGGCGTGCGCCCACGTGAACCGGGCGTGCACGTGCGCGGCCGCCCGCTTTCCCATCTCCCAGACTTCTTCCCGGTGGTCAAAGGCCCAGCGCATCGCCCGGCGCAGCTCGGCGAGGCTCACCTGGCACGCCCGGCCGGGCGCAGCCAGCTGGAATCCGCCCACGGAGCTCCCCAGCGCGACCTCCTGCGCCGGAACCAGCAGGGCGCCGCCCTCGGGCGCGTAGTCCAGGGCGGGGCCCATCGCCGGCAGGACGGCTGCCGTGCCGCAGGCCATGGCCTCCAGCGCCGGCAGGCAGAACCCCTCGGCCCGGTAGGGGGCCACCAGCACGTCGGTACCCCGGTACAGCCCGGCCAGGCCCGCGTCGTCCAACCGCGCCGCGATCAGGCGCACCCGCCGCGCGGATCCGGCCGTGGCCTCCGCCGCCTCCCGGACCGTGCCGATGCCGCTGGACGCGCGGTAGAAGGTCTCCGAGCCGAAGTCCTTCACGACCAGCTCGGCGGGTTCGTCCGGCCCGAACTCGGCCAGGAAGGCGTCCAGCGCCAGGTCGTACCCCTTGCGGCCAATGGTGCCGCCCACGTAGAGGAACCGGAACGGCTCCGCTCCGGCCGGCGGCCGTTCGCCGGGGCGGAAGACCTCGGGGTCGACGCCGCAGGGGATGACGTGCACCCGGTCGGGGTCCACCCCGGAGTCGATGACCCCCCGGCGGACCCAGTGGGAGTAGACCCAGACCTCCTCCGCCGCGGCGATGCCCGGCAGCCAGTCGGACGGCAGCGGTCCGAACTCCCAGGGCAGGATCACCACCAGCCGGCCCGCGGGCGGCGGCTCGAACTTGGGCGGCCAGTGGTGGCGCACCCAGACCGCCGGGCGGTCAGGGCGGTGCCAGAGGCGGTCGGCCAGCGCCCGGAAGCGCCCGTCCGCGTCGGGCCGGTACCCGTCCGGCTCCGTGGGCAGCCCGCCCAGATCCCAGCGCAGGGCCAGCAGGTGGGCGGCCAGTTCCCGGTTGACCCGCCCGAGGCTGGAGAGCGTGAAGAGCGGCCCTTCCCACACGATGCCCGGCCCCTTGGGCGCGCGTCCGCCGCTCCGCGCTCCCTTCTGCCCCCGGACCGGCGCCTTCTGCCGGCGGTCGCCCCGCCCCTGCACGGCGCGGCGCAGGTCCGCCGGCAGCTTCACGTCGGGGCGGGCCGCCAGGATGGGCGCAGCCTGTGCGGGGTCGGAGCTCCGGGCGTAGATGGCGGCCACCAGTTCCACCGCTGCGCGGGACCTGCCGATCCAGAAGTACTGCAGCTCCATCCGGTTGAGCACGTCGGCGTGAATCCGGAGCCGGGCGAGCTCCCGGAGCGGCGGCAGGTAGTCGGGCCCCACGCGGAGCGCCATCACCCACTCGGTCACCGCCCCGCTCAGGTCGCCCATCCGCGCGAGGGCGCGTCCCAGGAACGTCCGCGCCCGGTAGGTGGTTGCGCCGCCCCCGCTGATCAGCCCGTCCGACCGGTCCTCCTCACGCTCGGTCAGCACCCGGCGGAGCCGGTCCGCGGCCGTCTCCAAGTCGCCTCGGACGTACGGGATCAGCGCCCAGAGCAGGCGCAGCTCGCCGTAATCCGTGAAGGGACCGGCCCGCCTCAGCCACTCGTCCTGCCACGGGCGCTCGCCCAGGGCGAGTGCCGCGGCCAGGCCGTTGCGCACGACCAGGGCGGTCAGGCTCTGGTTCTTTCCGTATACCTGGCGGTAGATGTGATCCAGCATCTGCAGGCCCTGGCGGCGGTCGCCCGTCGTCAGGGCCTGCAGCGCCCGGTAGAGAACCGCCCACGCCAGGTCGTCCCGTTCCGCCGGCACGTCGGCCGCCGGCGGGCGGTCGCTCTCGATGGGCACCGGCAGGAACACCCGCCCGCCGGCTGCTTGGGAGATCCAGCGGGGCTCCAGCCCGAGCAGGGTGATCTCCCCCGCCCCCACCGGGTAGTGCACGGGCACCAGCGCCGGCAGCGGTATCCGAACGGCTGCCGCCCGCAGGATCGTGGGCTGCAGGCCCACCAGCGGCGTTTCGCCCGGGCGGAGCCAGAGGCCCAGGTCGTAACCCGCCAGGTGCCGGGCCCCGTCCGGCCCGGCCAGCGCGCGCCCGGAGACGCCGGCCGCAGCGCGCAGCACACCGTCAACCCCGGGCACCGCCAGGTTGAGCAAGGGCTCCAGCCCCTCCTCCCCGCGCCCCGACAGCAGGATGAGGGCGACCCGCCGAACGTCCAGCGGGAGGACCTCCCTCCCGGGGGCACGCTGCACCCAGACCGCCATGGCGCTACCTCCCCTCGTCCGCCAGGTTCCGCAGGCGGTCGGCCAGGTCGCCCGCAATCCGCTCCGCGTCCCAACCGTCCTCCACCAGCCGCCGGGCGGCGGCGCCCACCGCCCGCGCCTCCTCCCGGTGGGTGAAGACGTGGCGCATGGCCCGCCGCAGCGCCTCCCCGTCCGGCTCCGCCCAGCGGAGGCCGCGGAAGGTGTGCAGGTCGCCGTCCGGCGCGGCGACCATCCCGGCCACCGGAACGGGGTACGCCACCCCTTCGCGCAGGAAGTCAGCCTGCCCCCCCCAGGCGGTTCCGATCACCGGAAGGCCTGAGGCCATCGCCTCCAGGAAGGGGCGCCCGTACCCCTCCCCGCGGGTGGGCAGGACGAAGGCGTCCACTGCTGCGTAGAGCCGGGCCATCTCGGCGTCGGACAGGGGAAAGTCCAGCAGCACGATCTCCGGCACGTCGGCCGGGTCGCGCCCGAGCACGTGCCGGATGTAGAAGAGCAGCTCGCCGGCCACGTCCGGCCGCCTGTCCAGCGGGTCGACCTTCAGGTAGAGCGTGACGGGCTCGTCGGCGCCGAACTCCAGGCAGTAGGCGCGCAGGAGGTGGTCCCAGCCCTTGCGCCAGTGCCACGCGAAGACCGAGAGGAAGGCGAAGCCCCGGTGGTGCGCCAGCGGGAGCGGGCTCGCGCCGGGGCTGAACCGGCGGACGTCCACCCCGCCCGGCACCAGCCGCACCTTCTCCGGGCGCACGCCGGAGGCGACGAAGGCCTCGACGTTCTGGCGCGAGGGCAGCCAGATCTCGTCGAACAGGTTGCACTGCGCGGCCCACTCCGGCCGGATGCGCTCGGTCTCGTACATCGTGCGCAGGATGGCCCGGGCCGCGGGCGGACGCCCCTTGACCCAGGGCACGGGCTGGGCCTGCACGAGGAGGGCGTCCCCGGCGCTCACGGGCGTCTGGAGCAGCGGGAGGAGCGGGGCATAAGCCTCTGCCCCCTCGCCCTGTGGCACCGGGTCCAGGGGGTCGATCCTGACGGCGATGCCCGCCCGCACCAGCGCCTGGACGAAGGTGCGCGACTCGGCGGCGTAGCCGCTGCCGTTGAAGAATACGGACTGGTAGATCACGCCGGGCACGGGGGGCCACCTCGCAGGTCCTCCGCATCGCCGCAGGCGAACAGGGCGTCGGCGAACGCGGCGCCGATGCGCGCGACCTGCCGCACCTCCTGGGCCTGCTCCCGTGCGCAGACGAGCAGCACCTTGGGGGTGTCCACGACGATCAGGTCGGAGACTCCGAGCAGCACCACCAGCCGGTCGCCGCCGTGCACCACCACCCGCCGGGCGTCCTGCAGCAGCACCTCGCCGATCACGGCGTTGCCGTTCTCGTCCAGCGGCAGCAGGCGGCTGAGCGCGGCCCAGTCGCCCACGTCGTTCCAGCCGAAGTGACCCGGCACCACGGCCACCCGGTCGGAGCGCTCCAGCACCCCCTTGTCGACGGAGGTGCCGGGCAACCCGGCGAACTGCCCGGCCAGGCCGGGCGGAAGCGGGGCGGCCCACTGCACCTGCTCCAGCACGGCGTGCAGCTCGGGCATGTGGCGGCCGATCTCCTGGTCGAGGACGTCGGCCCGCGCGACGAGGATGCCGCTGTTCCAGGCGTACTCGCCGGACTCCAGGTACTGTTCGGCCGTTGCCCGGTCGGGCTTCTCGGCAAAGCGGTCCACGCGGAAGGCCGGCAGGACCGTGGGGAGCTCCAGCGGCGCCCCCCGCCTGATGTAGCCGTACCCGGTCTCCGGGCGGGTCGGCGGGATCCCGATGGCCACCAGGTACCCGTGCCTGGCCACCTCCACGGCGGCCTGCAGTGTCACGCGGAAGCGGGCCGGCCCGGTGATGTGGTGGTCGGAGGGCATCGCCACGATGACCGAATCGGGCCCGAGCCGCCGGGCCGCCAGGCCCAGGGCGGCGGCCGTGTTGCGCGCGCAGGGCTCCAGGATCAGGTTGGCCTCGGGGAGGGCCGGCAGCTCCTGCCGCACCAGGTCCGCGTACCGCTCGTGCGTAACCACGTAGATCGACTCCGGCGCCGTGAGCATGGCGGCCCGGGTGAACGTGGCCCGGAGCAGCGACTCCTTGCCGTCCACCTGGAGGAACTGCTTGGGCCTGGCCTCGGTCGAACGGGGCCAGAAGCGCTCCCCCCGGCCGCCGGCCAGCAGCACCACCCGCACGTCCTGCCACGCATCCGTCATGGCTCCTCACCTCCGGCGGGCTGCGCTTCCCTGGCCTCCAGTTCTGCCCTGAGGCGCTGCACCTGCGGGGCGAGGGGGCTGCCGGTCCAGTCCAGGCGGCAGATCGCCAGGGCGCCCTCCCGGTCTCCGGCTCCCGCCAGGCCCCTCGCCAGCACGAAGAGACCGGCCCGGTCCAGCCTGCCCTCCTGGCGGAACGGTTCCAGCAGACGGACGACCAGGTGGGGGCGCCGCGCGTGCAGGAGCAGCGTGGCCACCTGAACCTGGTCGGCATACTGCCGGCCGGGGAAGAACGCCCGCAGCTCCTCCAGCAGTTCGTCGTCCCCGGCCGTCCGGCCCAGCAGCGCGGCCAGCCGCTTCAGCGGCTCGTGCCAGCCCGGCCGGCTGTGCGCCGCCTCCCGGTAGGCCGCGCGGGCCTCCGCGTCGCGCCCCAGGGCCTCGAGGGCCGCACCCAGCTCCAGCTGCGCCTTGTAAGAGCCGGTCCCCGGGTCTGTCGAGGAGTAGCGCGCTGCGGGGGCGGGCCCCAGCTCGAGGCAGCGGGCGAAGGCGGAGACGGCCTGCTCCGCCTGCCCCGCCCGCACCCGCGCCACGCCCTTCAAGAAATAGAGATCGGTGTAGTCGGGGTAGCGTGCGATCTCCTCGTCCAGCAGGCGGAAGAGCGACGCCCACTCCTCCCGCTCCAGCAGCGTGGCGGCGTACGCCTTCACCAGCTTCGGGCGCCAGACGTCGCCGGGCCGCGCCCGGACCAGCGCGGCGGCGAACGACGCCGCGGCCTGCTGCAGCAGCCCCTGGTCGTAGTACTCGATGCCCAGGTTGAAGTGGGCGAAGGCGTCCTGCGGGCTGCGGGCGATCACCTTCTCCAGCAGGTGCCGGTTCCGCTCGAACTTGCGCCGGGCGGCCCGCACCTCCCGCAGGTAACCGTAGTGCACGACCTGCAGCCCGCTGTGGGCCGTCCTGCTCCCCGGACGCCGCGCCAGGATGGTGGGCAGGATCTGCTCGTGCACCTCCCCGGCGAAACGGTACTCCGGGCGGTTGCGCCAGAGCCGGAAGAGCGAGCTCTCCTCCACCTCCGGCTGCATGGCGGAGCCGACCAGGTGGCGCATCTGCACGAAGTAGCCCTCCACATCCGGGTCGGCCAGCAGCGCCGGAAGGCCGGCGGCCGACGCGGGCAGCAGGACCTCGTCGGCGTCCAGCATGAGGATCCAGTCCCCCGTCGCCCGCTCCAGCGAGGCGTTGCGCGCGGCGCTGAAGTCGTCCGGCCACGGCATTTCGAACACGGTGGCGCCGAACCGGCGGGCGACCTCCACCGTGTTGTCGCGCGATCCCGTATCCACCACCACGATCTCATCCACTACGCCGCGCACGCTCTCCAGGCAGCGGGGGAGAAAGGTCTCCTCGTCGCGCACGATCATGCATAGACTCAGACGCACAGGCATGTGTATCGCGCTCCTGTGGTGCAGTCTCGGCCTGGCAGGCCGTTCTCTGCCACCCTATGCGCAGCGGGCCGGAGTGGTGGCCCTCAGGGCGAACGTCGCCCGCCCCCGCTGATCCTGACCCGAACCCGGTGGGTGGCCGTCTCGCCGCCCTCCTGATAAGTAGTGGCCGTCGCCTTCACCACCGCCCAGCGCCCGGGCCGGAACGGGCGCCCCCGATGCCGGGGAGCACCGCCCGCGCCGGACGCCTCCTGCGCCTGCGCCACCGCAACCTTCCCTTCACCGCCCTGGGTCCCGGTGGGCTGGGCTGGGTCCGCTCCCGGCGGCTCCCCACCCTCCGGCGCCTCGTCCCTGCCCCAGTCGATCTCGCCCGCCGGTTCGTCCTCGCCCGGCACCCCTCTCCGCATGAGCGCCAGGAGCGCAGCGATGGCCGGCGGCGGCTGGGGCTGGGAGTGTGGCGGCGGGCTGCTCCGCAGGTGAAGCAGCACGGCCGCGCCGGACAGGAGGGTGCCGGCGATGAGCAGCGCGACCGGGGCCGGCAGGGTGAAGAGGCCCCACAGGATCAGGACGCCGCCCGTCGCGCCCAGGGCGTGAACGGCCCATCGCTCGTACATGGCGTCACCTCCGAGCAGTCGCACCAACAGTCCCTCCATTATACAAAGTCGCGCAGCCCCGTGGTGTCATCCGCGCATGAAGACCGTATTATGTAGCACGACCCAGTGAGGAGGGAATAGGCGTCCATGTCCGGTGATCACAACACGGATCCGCAGTACCTGATGAGGCCGCAGCCCGACCCGGTTTCCATTGCAGCGCCCATCGTCTCGGGGCAGGGCGAATCCGAGGTTCTGGAGCGCATCGTCCTTGATCTGGCCGAGCTCGCTGCGGCAGGTGCCGGAGCAGGGCTCCTGACATCGGCTACCCTGGTCGCGCTCGAAGTCGTCGCGCTGTCGAAGCGCATCTCCATTACTGAGTGCGAGGTGTTTACCAACAAGGTTCTTATCAACGGCGTACTGCATAAGGACCTCCTCTTCAAGTTCGCCGCGATCACGCAACCCCTCGCCACCGACCTCAGCCTCACGGGTAGTGACTGCACGTTCATCCTGGCAGAGACCCTGGACCTGGTCATCGACTGCCCGTTCGGCGCGTGCGTCCCGGTTCCGGGTGCGTGCCCGGGCGACACCTGCCTGGTGCAGAACGCCTGCGTCGAGGCCGAGAAAGAGCTGCTCATCGACACAGACGGCGACGGCGTCCCCGATCAGTTCGAGGAGAAGGTGTGCATCCTGCTGCAGGTCCAGACCATCCGGAACCAGGCGGTGTCCATCACGCCGGCCACCATCATCCCTGGACCCGTGGTCCCCACATGCCCGCCCAACCCTTGCCCGAGCCAGGTCGGGTTGCCCAGCAGCGTCTTCATCACCCGGCAGCCAGGGGTATTCCGGGGTTGAGCAACGTGGCCCGACACCCAGCGGTGTCGGGCCACAAACCATCGTGGCGGTCCCGCCACGCAGGCCGTATTGCTGATCTGAGGAGTGAACGATCGTGGAGGCACTGCTCTTCCTGGGCGACCGGCCCGTCGAACGGATCGCGGCAGACGCAATTCCCCAGATCGCACGCGTCCTGCGGCTGGCCGGCCACCGGGTGCGTTGGCAGCCCGACGTGGGGTGCCTGTTCGTCGACTCCCCCCTGGAGGGGCGCATCATCGGCTGCCGGGCCCACGGCGATGCCCGCGGCGTCGCGGCGCAGTCGCTGGATGAACTGTTCCGCTGGGTCCGCATGGCTGGCGGGGTGCCGGCGGCGCCCGGGCTCGTGGCCGACGCGGTGATCCGCCTGGTGGCCGAGCCATGCGCGGCCCATGACCTCCCGTCCATCCTGGTCTCGGGGGGCCGGCGCCGCTGGTTCCTGCCGCGGCGCAGCGACCTGGTCGTCGCGGTGGCCGACTGCCTGCGCGACCTGGTCGACGTGCCGGTAGGGGTGATCTCCCGCCCGACCGACGGCGCCGAGGTGGAGGTGCGCATCAAGGTCCCGCCCGAAATCCGGGTGTCGCACGCCGTCGCGCGGGCGATCTGGCTGGCGCTCATGGCGACCTGCGGCCGTTCCCGGGGCGAGCGCGAGCCGTCCCACGCCTGGATCGTGCAGGCGCTGGAATGGTGGGAGTCCCGGCCGGCAGCAGAGGTTGTCGAACCGCTATCCCCCGCGCGGCCGGCGGCGCAGCCGCGCGCGGGCCGCCCGGGGCTGCGGGCGCCGGTTGACCCCGTCGCAGGCCGGCGGCCGCGCATCGTGTGGGAGTCGGAGGGGCGCGATCCTTCCCCGCGCACCCCCGTGCTCCCTGAGCCGGGCACCGCCGCAGAGGGGGCGCCGTCCGTGCCCTTCGCCGTCTTCGCGCCGGCGGCCGGACCCGAGGAGGCGGCCGCCGCCCAGGCTCCGGGGATGGACCAGGGGGGCTTCCACGCACCTGGCGATGCCATCGGCGCTCAGCCCAGGGCGGCGGGCGCACCTGTGGCACCCGCCCCTGCCCCCGCCGACGCCGGCCCGAATCCGCAGGGGGCGGCCGGTACGGCTGCGGATGCTCCGGCGGCGGCCGGTCCGTCCGCGGACGCCCCGACGGGGCCGCCGGCGGCGGTAGCCGGTTCTACGGATGCGGCGCCCAGACCCGCGGCTGCACCCGTCACGGCAGCCGAGGCGGCGCCGACGCCAGCGGCAGTACCGGTTGCGGCAGCCGATCCAGCGCCGAAGCTGGCGGCGCTCCCCGCTGCGCCAGCCGAGGCGCCGTCGAAGCCAGCGGGCGCCGGTGCACCCGCCGAGCCCCCGCAGAAGGCGCATCCAGCCACGGGACCGGCACCGTCCGGTGCGGCGGCCGAGGCGGCGCCGGGGTCAACGGCACCATCCGGTGCGCCCGGCGCGGAGACTGCGGCCGAGCCCGCACCGGCGGAGAGCACGCGCAGGCGGGTGGCCGCAGCATCGAACACCTTCCGTTTCCCCATCTTCGAACGCCGTTCTTCCGCGCCGCGCCGCTGAGATCCCTCAACGGAGCGGCACCCCCCGGGCCACGCGGTCCATGTCGGCCCGCACCATCATCTCCACCAGCTGGTCGAAGCTCACCGTCGGTGCCCAGCCCAGCTGGTGGCGAGCCCGGGTGGGATCGCCGATCAGGAGGTCCACCTCGGCGGGGCGGTAGAGCGCCGGGTTCACCTGCACCAGCAGCCGCCCGGAGGTGCGGTCGAACCCCCGGGTCCCGGCCCCCTCCCCCTCCCAGGTCAGGTGGTAGCCGGCCGCCTCGGCGGCACGCTCCACGAACTCGCGCACCGAACGGGTCTCCCCGGTGGCCAGCACGTAGTCTCCGCCCTCGGGCTGCTGCAGCATCAGCCACATCCCCCGCACGTAGTCGCCGGCGAAGCCCCAGTCGCGCCGGGCCTCCAGGTTGCCCAGCTCCAGCACCTGCGCCTGGCCGTGCCGGATGCGCGCCAGGGTGGCCGTCACCTTGCGGGTGACGAAGTCCATGCTCCGGAGCGGGGACTCGTGGTTGAACAGGATCCCGGAGGAGGCGTGCATGCCGTACGCCTCCCGGTAGTTCACCGTGATCCAGTGCGCGTACACCTTCGCCGCGCCGTACGGGCTCCGGGGGTAGAACGGCGTCTGCTCGCGCTGCGGGACCTCCTGCACCTTGCCAAACATCTCGGAGGTGGACGCCTGGTAGAAGCGTGCGTCGGGACGCACCTGCCGCAGGGCTTCCAGGAGCCGCGTCACGCCCAGGGCGTCGACCTCGGCCGTGTAGACGGGCATCTCGAACGAGAGGCCGACGAAGCTCTGAGCGGCCAGGTTGTACACCTCGTCCGGACGGACCTGCTCGAGGACCCGCTGGATGTTGCTCAGCTCCAGGAGGTCCAGCGGCACCTTGCGGACCTGTTCCTCCACCCCGAGCTCGGCCAGCCGCCAGAAGTTGGCCGAGGCACTGCGGCGGTAGGCGCCGTAGACCTCGTAGTTCTGCTCCAGGAGCAGCTTCGCCAGGTAGGCGCCGTCCTGCCCCGTGACTCCCGTGATCAGCGCCTTTCGTGCCATGCCCTCTCCTCCCCTCACGCCGTCGGAGGAGGATATGAGCGTGTGCGGCACCCTTATGCCGCCCTCAGGTAGACCGGAACGCACGATTCTGTAAACCCGGGCATAGAATGCACATGTATGTCGCTCGAGGGAGTGATCCCATGGTCCAGAGGCGCCGGCCGCGACTGATCCACCGCAAGGCCTCGAAGGTTCCGCCGCCCGTTCCCTACACCGCCTGCACGTTCACGGTACCCCTGCCGTCCGACGTCGCGGCCGCGGTCAACCGGCCGAGCCTCACCCTGCTGGGCGTGGAATCCGACATCAGCATCGTCGGCGAGGTCCGGCGCAGGGGCCGCTGGGAGCCCCACGTGATGGAGGCCATCGTCCGCTTCCTCCCGCCCGGCGGCACCTTCATCGACGTGGGAGCCAACTTCGGCATCCACGCCGCGCTGGCCGCCGCCCGCGTGGGTGACGCCGGCCGCGTGCTGGCCGTGGAGGCCTCGCCGGTCACCCTCGGCCTGCTGGCGCAGAACCTGGCGAACATGGGCTGCCCCGGGGCCGTTGCGGTGCACGCTGCCGCCTGGAGTCGGCCCGAAATCCTGCGGTTCCGCCACATCACGCAGGTCGTCGGGGGATCTCACGTCGCCTTCACCGGTGATGAACGCCCGTGGGACGGCGTGCAGTACCAGGTGCTGGGCGTGCCGCTGGACACGCTCGTCACCCTGGCGGGGCTGGAGCGCGTGGACCTGATCAAGATCGACGTGGAGGGCTCCGAGCACCGGGTCCTGCAGGGCGCCGCGGAGACGCTGCGACGCCATCGCCCGACTATGATCATCGAATTCAACCAGGAAACCGCGCGGTTCTTCGACGGACACACCGCAGAGGACCTCCATCGCCTGGTGCGGGAACTGGGCTACCGCATGGCCTTCCTGGACCCCATGTTCACAGCCCACGACGCCAACGACTACGCGGCGATGGAGCGTATCTGGCAGTCGCGCAATCAGGTGCTGGAGGTGGCTTGCACCCCCGCTTGAGGTGAGGACGAGATGGGAATCGGCGTGATCAGCACCTACCCGCCCCGGCGCTGCGGCATCGCGAGCGTCGCGTTCCACCTGCGCCAGGCGCTCCTGGCGGCCGGGGAGGACTTCGTCCCGGTGGTTGCGCTGGTCAAGAGCCCGACAGATACGCTCGCCGGCCCCGAGGTGGTGGCGCAGATCCACCAGCACGTGAAAGGGGACTACAGGAAGGCGGCGGCCGTCCTGAACGCCCTCCCGCTTCGGGCGGTCATCCTCGAGCACGAGTTCGCGCTGTTCGGGGGGCCGCTGGGGGCGCACGTGCTGGAGCTCCTCGGGGCCCTGCGCGCTCCGGTGATCACGGTCTTCCACACCATCATGGCAAGCGCCCCGCCCCAGATGATCGACATGGTCCGGAGGGTGGCCGCGGCCAGCGCAGCCGTGGTCGTCCTCTGCGAGCGGGCCCGGGAGCTGATCACCACCCGGTTCGGCGTTCCGCCCGGGAAGGTGGTCCACATCCCCAACGGGGCCCCGCTGCCGCCGGAGGGGAACAGCGAGGAGTGGAAGGAGCGGCTCGGCCTCAGCGGCCGCACCGTCGCCCTGACGTTCGGGCTGCTCAGCCCCAGCAAGGGCATCGAGACGGCGCTGGCCGCCGTCGCGCAGGTCGCGCCCGACCACCCCGAGCTGCTCTACGTCGTCGCCGGGGCCACGCACCCCGAGGAGGTCAGGCTGCGCGGGGAGGGGTACCGGGCCCGCCTGGAACAGCAGGTGGCCCACCTCGGCATCGGCGGCCACGTGCGGTTCGTGGCCCGCTACCTGACCGAGGAGGAGGTCGTCCAGTACGTGCACGCGGCCGACTTGTACGTCACGCCGTACGTGGTCATGGAGCAGACCTCCAGCGCCACGCTGGCCACCGCGGCCTTCCTGGGCAAGGCGCTGCTCTCCACGCCCTACGACTACGCGGCCGAGCTGCTGGCCGGCGGGGCCGGCTACCTCTTTCCCGCCGGCGACAGCGCCGCGCTCGCCCAGGGGCTGCGCCGGCTGCTGGACTCGCCGGAGGAGCGGGCGAGGCTCGGCGAGGCAGCCCGCGCCCGGGCGGCGGAGTTCGCGTGGCAGGCGCTGGGCCACCGGTACCGCCAGCTGGCCGATGTCCTGCCGACGCCACGCACGGTGCTGCAGCAGGAGCCGCCCATCCCGCCGGGCGCGGGCATCCGGGCCCGCCCGCCGCTCTTCCGCCGGGGACAGCCGCCTGGGGGAAGGTAGCGCTACTGCGCCTCCCCGGCCAGGTGGATGCCGGCCAGCCGGATCAGGTGGAGCGCGTTGCGCGTGGTGGAGACGCCCGGCCGCAGCCTGTAGTCGAAGCGGACCTCGTCGCCCTCGTAGTACTCCCGGAAGTGGTAGTTAACGATGCGACCGCCGCTCTCCCGCTCCAGTTCGCCCAGCTCCAGGTCGTGGGTGGAGACAAGCCCGAGCGCCCCGGCCTGCTGCAGCTGGGCGACGAGCGCCTTCGCCCCCTGGTGGCGGTCGTGCGAGTTGGTGCCCTTGAAGATCTCGTCCAGCAGGAAGAAGACCCGCTGACCGCCGCGGGCCGCCTCGACGATGCGCTTGATGCGCAGGATCTCCGCGTAGAACGACGAGATCCGCTGCTCCAGGCTGTCCGCCACCCGCATGCAGGTCCACAGGCGGAAGCGCCCGCAGGTGAACTGGGCGGCGCAGACGGGGGCGCCCGCGTAGGCCAGCACCAGGTTGACGCCCACCGTCCGGAGGAAGGTGGACTTCCCCGACATGTTGGAGCCGGTGATCACCGCCACCCGGGCGGGTTCCGCCAGGGCGAAGTCGTTGCAGACCCGCTCCGCCCCGATCAGCGGGTGGCCCATCTCCCGGGCGGAGAGGCCCACCGGGCCGTCGGCCACCGTGGGCATCGCCCAGTCGGGGTGCTCGAAGCGGATGTTGGCGAGGCTGGCCAGCGCCTCGATCTCGCCGAGCGTCTCCAGCCAGGTGCTCAGCCGCCTGCCGGACTCCCGCTTCCACGCCTCGAGGGCGATCATGCAGTGGACCTCCCACAGGAGCACGAGGTTCACCACGATGAACACCGCGTTGGCGCGGTCGGAGATGCGCTCCGCGAGCCTGAAGAGGCGGCGGATCTGCCGGAAGGCGGTCTCGCCTCCTGCGCTCCTCAGGCGGGCCTGCCGCTCCCGCAGCCACGGTGCGGCGAAGCGCCGGCGCTCCAGGAGCGCCAGCATGGCCGCGTAGGTGCTGAGCTGCCGCTCCTGGTGGAAGACGGCGTCCAGCGCGGCAGACCGCTCCGCCCGGCCGATGCGCAGGACCAGGGCGTGCACCGCCAGGCAGGCCGCGGGAACCTGCCAGGGCAGCACACTGACGGCCCAGAGCAGGATGGCGAGGAGGGTGAGCGCCGGCAGCGCCAGCGCGCCGTACCGCACCAGCGGGCGCGCGTAGGCCGGGTGGGACTCGCGGGCCCACGCGACCAGCGGCTCGGGCGGTGCGAGGCGCCCCTCGACCATTCGCGCCTCCGCCTCCAGCCGCTGCCGCCAGGCGAGGGCGCGCGCCAGCTCCGCCACAGCCTCCTGCCGGGCCCGGATCTCCGCCGGGTCCGGCGGCGGTCCGGCCAGCAAGGCCGCCAGGGCCTGGCGCCCCCGCACCGTGTGGGCCGAGCACACCCGCTGAAACAGCGAGTTCTGCCCGAAAAGATCCAGGTCGGCGGCGTACGGGTGGCTGTCGTCGGCGAACTCCGTCCCCCGGTCGGGGGACTCGCTCCAGCGGCCCGCTGTGCGCGCCTCACCCCGCCGGTTGAGTGCGATCAGGACCTCCGTGTACCGCAGCCTGCGGGTTAGGCGCCGGTGGCGCCAGACCAGGGTAGCGAACAGGATGAGGGCTGGCGCGGCCGCGGCCCAGCCGGCCAGCGCGCCGAAGGCCCGGTAGAGCAGAACCGCGAGCGCGAGTCCTGTGACCAGCGCGGCGAGCCGGCCGTTGCTGAGGCGAAGCGCGGCGCGCCGCTGCCGCTCGTGGAGTCTCTCGTAGGCCTCCCTGCGCCGGGTGTAGACCCGCTGAGGCTGCATGGCAACTCACCTTTCTGTAATCGAGTAGACCGTAGGGTCGCCCTACGGCCTCTCACAACACCGGACATGCGGGTCACGCATCCGGCGTTTCGTCAAGCACTCCGAGTCGATTC